>CAMCUJ010000037.1 GCA_945878965.1 uncultured Clostridia bacterium | reverse complement strand
GCCGCCCGATATTATGGAGATTACAAAGCGTTATCAAAAGAATGCACAGGTTATACGGGTTGCAAACAAAAAGGTTACGCTTGATAACGTAAAACAGCTTTTTTATGAGGTTAAGCCAAGCGAGAAATTATTTGCACTTTGCAGTATACTCGAATATTATGTGCCACGACGTGCAATAATATTTTGCAACACAAAGAAAATGGTGGATGACATATGTGAATTTCTTAATAAGGCGGGATTTCGTGCCGAGGGGCTTCACGGAGATATGAAGCAGGCTCAAAGAAGCAAGGTTATGAGCTTGTTTAAGGGCGGAAGAATTAAAATTCTTATTGCAACCGATGTAGCGGCACGTGGAATTGATGTAAATGATATAGATTATGTAATTAACTATGATATTCCGCAGGATAATGAATATTATGTTCACAGAATAGGCAGAACGGGCAGAGCCGGAAAAGAGGGCGTTGCAATTACTATATGCGGAGGACGGTACCAGACGTCTATTCTTATGCAGATTGCAAAATCCTTACGTGCGTATGTTACAAGAATGACAATTCCTACAGATGAGGAAATAGAAATTAAGAAAAAGGAAAAGAATGTTTTAAAGTTTGAGGTGGAAATAAATAATTCGGGAGATATGTCGCTAAGCTGTGAAATGCTTAATGTGCTTATAGATAAGGGCTATTCTGCCGAACAGATAGCAATCGCCGGAATAAATTTATTCCTTAAATCCGCACCTTTAAGAGTTTCGAGTGAGCTTAAGGAAAAGGTTTTGGAGTCTGTTAATTTTGAAATGAAAAATAAAACCGAGTTTAAGGATAACAGATATGGTAATAACGGCAGAAGCAGAAATCACGGAAGAAACAAAAGCGGAAATCAAGGCGGAACAGGAAGAAGATACAAATAATTGTATTGTTGACTTTTAGCCGTTGCACTGTGCTTTTTAGCTAAAAAATTCATAAATTCGTGCTATGGCACAAGAGAAAAGAAAAAATAATTTGATTTTTGTTAAAAAATATATTGCAAAACGTTCACAAATCGGTTATAATTAGAAAGGATAATGTTTTTGATTCGGAATAATTATCCGTATTGAAAAATTAGATATGAAAGTTATTGCCAATTAGGCAGAGGAGGAGTCACTAAAGTGACAAGTCCGTAAGAATATACTTTAGGAGGAGATAATAATGGAAATTAAAAACCAGAAAGTCTTAACATGGCTTGAAGAAATGAAAGCTCTTTGTAAGCCGGATAATGTTGTATTTATCGACGGCAGCGAGGCTCAGCTTGAGGAACTAAGAAAGGAAGCTGTAGCAACAGGCGAGATGATCAAACTTAACCAGGAAAAGCTACCTGGATGTTACTATCACAGAACTGCAGAGAATGACGTTGCTCGTGTAGAGGACAGAACATTTATCTGTACACCGACAGAAGAAGAAGCAGGTCCTATCAACAACTGGATGGCTCCTGATGAAATGTATGCAAAGCTTAAGGCTCTTTATGACGGTTCGATGAAGGGCAGAACAATGTATGTTATTCCTTTCATTATGGGTACACCAAACTCACCTTTCAGCAAGGTTGGTATTGAGCTTACAGACAGCATTTATGTTGTATTAAATATGGGTATTATGACTCGTATGGGTCAGGTTGCTATGAACGAAATCGGTGAAAATGGCGACTTCACAAAGTGTCTTCACTCAAAGAAGGATGTAAATCCTGAGGAAAGATATATAGTTCACTTCCCACAGGATAACACAATCTGGTCAATCAATTCAGCTTACGGCGGTAACGTACTACTTGGTAAGAAGTGCTTGGCACTTAGAATTGCAAGTTACCTTGGAAAGCAGGAAGGCTGGTTTGCTGAGCATATGCTAATCCTTGGTCTTGAGAATCCGGAGGGTGAAGTTCACTATATCTGTGCTGCATTCCCATCAGCTTGCGGTAAGACAAACCTTGCAATGCTTATTCCGCCGGAATACCTAAAGAAAAAAGGTTATAAGGTATGGACAGTTGGTGATGATATAGCATGGCTAAGAATTAATCCGGAAGACGGCAAACTATACGCTATAAACCCGGAAGCAGGTTTCTTTGGTGTTGCTCCGGGTACAAGCGAGAAGACAAACTTCAACGCTCTTGCTGCAACTAAGAAGGGTACAATCTTTACAAACGTTGCAATTAACAACGAAGATATGACAGTTTGGTGGGAAGGTCTTGATAAGAATCCTCCATCAGATGCTACAGAGTGGAAGGGTGCAAAGGTTGACGGTAAGGCTTATACAGCTGAAGGCAATAAGCTTGCACATCCAAACTCAAGATTTACAGCACCGGCTGCTAACTGTCCTTGTATTTCTAAGGAATTTGAAAATCCAAACGGTGTTCCTGTTAGTGCTATTATCTTCGGTGGTAGACGTGCTAAGTGTGCTCCGCTTGTATATCAGTCAAGAGATTGGCAGCATGGTACATTTGTAGGTGCTACAATGGCTTCTGAAACAACAGCTGCAGCAACAGGTGCAGTAGGTGTTGTTAGACGTGACCCAATGGCTATGAAGCCGTTTGTAGGTTACAATATGGCAACATACTGGGGTCACTGGTTAGAGATGGGTAAGAAGCTTGGAGAGAATGCTCCTAAGATTTTCCACGTTAACTGGTTCAGAAAAGATGATGACGGTAACTTTATGTGGCCTGGATTTGGTGACAATATGCGTGTACTTCTTTGGATTCTTGACAGATGTGCAGGTAAGGTTGACGCTGATGAGTGTGCTATCGGTTACGTTCCAAAGCCTGAGGACATTGATATCACAGATCTTGATGAAATGTCAGTAGAAGACGTTAAGGCTCTTCTTACAATTGACAAGGCTGAATGGCTTAAAGATATTGAAGATCCTGAAACAGGTATCAAGAAGTACTTTGCTCAGTTTGGTGACAAGCTTCCAAAGGAAATGGCTGATGAGCTTGCAAAGCTTGAAGCTAATCTTTCTTAATTTGAAAGTCATAGATTATTAATTAAATAAATTATGAGGATACTGCATTTGCGGTATCCTTTTTTTTAGGCTCTTTGTCAATAGTGGGGGTCAAAAATATAACTAAATCAAGATGTCCCCCGCATCTTAGGCGGTGGGTTCCACTTGATTTTTTCGGTGGGAGTACCTTTTTCCCACCGAAAACGTTGAATAACGGCGCTCTGCGCCTTATTGAATCATATATAAGCTAAATTTATAATAACTCTGCCTTGCTTTTCCGCATAATTTACAGTGTAGGCGGTTCCGCCGTTTGTACGGTTATTGAAATTGAAATAGCAGATACAGTATTTACTGTTGTCAACCAAATGGCGGTTTCGTTTAAACATACATCCGCTTTCGTAAAATTCCGAAGTATAGACAATCTTATCGGCTCTTTCTTTTATGTAATTATAGATTTCTATATCTTTTTTATTGCTCCAATATAATGTTTGATTTTTGCACGGAAGTACAAGAATAAGCTTTATATCCGGATAATCTTTTTTAAGCTCAAGTACAGTCATTGCGGCAAGCGTATCAAAACCCAATGCACCGCCTGCACCAAAGTATAAAACGCCGTTTTCTATAAGCAAAATTATAGCGGTTTTAAGCCTTGCTTTAAGAGCTTCTTTGTCTTTATCATCAATGCGTCTGTGACCTGTAAAACAGCACGTTTTATTTATTTTTTCCATAGTTCTTAAGCCTTTTATTATGTGATTTTGTTTATTATAACTAAATCAAGATGTCCCCCGTATCTTAGGCGGCGGGTTCCACTTGATTTTTTCGGTGGGAGTACCTTTTTCCCACCGAAAACGTTGAATAACGGCGCTCTGCGCCTTATTGAAAGTTATGACAGAAAAAACGGTATGGAATACGGAGATTCCATACCGATGTATAAAATTCTTTAAATTATGAATTCTTTATAGCGTCCTTAAGAGCCTTACCTACTTTGAATGCAGGAACCTTTGCAGCAGCTATAGTAATCTCTTCGCCTGTCTGTGGGTTCTTACCCTTTCTCTCAGATCTCTCACGAACTTCAAAGCTTCCAAAACCGATAAGCTGAATCTTTTCGCCATTCTTTAGTGTTTCAGATACTGTATCGATGAAAGCGTTAAGAGCAGCTTCTGCCTGTCCTTTCTTAAGTTCTGCCTTTTCAGCCATTGCTGATACTAATTCTTGCTTGTTCATAATTAAATAACTCCTTCTTTTATTTATATAGATTTTTAATTATATTTCTTATTAATACCTCTTAAACCACGGTATTATACGAAACCTATCTATTATTTTACTATATTTCCTCATAAAATACCATACTTTTAAGAGAAAAAATATAAATTCGGCATTTTAACCAAATATCAAATTTAATTAAGCCTTAATTACTTCAATTTATACATAAAAACGCTGATTTTAAGGGTTTCTTAGGCATTAATTCGGGTACTAATCAAGGTTATTAAACATCATTTCGTTAAATTCAGCTCTTGTAATAAGAACCTGTCTTGGCTTTGTACCCTCATATGGACCTATGACTCTGTTTTCTTCCATCTCGTCGATAATTCTTGCCGCTTTCTGATATCCTATCTTAAGCTTTCTCTGAAGCATTGCAACTGATGCCTGTCCGCTTTCCAAAACCAATTCAACAGCTTTTATATATACCTCATCCTTTGCACTGCTGCTTTGACTTTGTAAATCTTCATCACTCTTAGAGTCGACAATTTCACGTTCACGCTCAATATGTTCTATAATTTCCTCGTCATAGCTTGCCTCATATTGACTCTTTATAAATCCAATTATATCCTCAATTTCTCTATCCGATACAAAGTTACCCTGAACACGCATAGGCTTTACAGAGCCTCGTGGGCAATAAAGCATATCTCCCTTTCCAAGCAGCTTTTCAGCACCCGGAGCATCTATAATGGTTCGGCTGTCTATTTGTGAAGAAACCGCAAATGAAATTCTCGACGGAACATTAGCCTTAATAACACCTGTAATTACGTCTACAGACGGTCTTTGAGTTGCAATTACAAGATACATTCCGGCCGCTCTTGCAAGTGCCGCAAGGCTGTTTATTGCGTCCTCAACCTCATTCTTTGCCGCCATCATTAAATCGGCAAGCTCATCAATTATAATTACTATCTCCGGCAGCTTAGCGTCAGGCTCGTTTTTCTCCTCCATAAGCTTGTTATAGCCTTGAATGTTTCTAACCTTATTATCCTTTAAAAGGTTGTATCTGTTTTTCATCTCGACAACTGCCCAGTTGAGTGCACCCGAGGCATGCTTCGGGTCTGTAACTACGGGAATAAGCAAATGCGGAATACCGTTATATACTCCAAGCTCAACCATCTTAGGGTCTATCATTATAAGCTTAACCTCATCGGGCTTTGCTTTAAATAATATACTCATAATAAGTGAGTTTATACAAACACTCTTACCGGAACCGGTAGCACCTGCTATAAGTATATGAGGAAATTGTGCGATATCTGCTATAACACAGTTTCCGCCTATATCCTTTCCGAGTGCAAACGCTGTCTTTGAATTGAAGCTTCTGAACTTATCTGTGTCTATAACCTCACGGATAGGAACAGGACTTGGTTTTTCGTTCGGAATTTCTATTCCTATAGCCGATTTTCCCGGAATAGGCGCTTCAATTCTGACTCCCGATGCCGCAAGGCTTAGTGCTATATCGTCTGCAAGTCCCGTAATTTTTGAAACCTTAATTCCAAGTCCCGGCTGAAGCTCAAATCTTGTAACCGTCGGACCATGTGTTATATTTATGATTTTTGCTTCAACCTTAAAGCTTGCAAGAGTTTCAAGAAGCTTGTTTGCTTTTTCTTCAAGCTCCGATTTCATACTGCTTAAGCTTTTTGATGAAGGCACCGCTTCGGCAAGAATATCAACGGTCGGAAGCTGATAATCTATTTTTCTAATCTCTTCCTCGCTCATTTTGATATCATTTTCAATTCTGTTTGCAGTTTCTGCCGCTTCCTTTACGGTGTTATTTTTAACTGCGGTAAACGCTCTGTCCATAGGAACGCCTGCATCTCGTGCCTTTTTAACCTGAACGTCAAGTCTTTCCTCAAGCTGAACGAGGCTTGGCGGCTCAAATTCATCCTCATTTGTAGGAACTGTGAAGTTTTCTATATCGTTTGGAATATCGGTTAAAATTCCGTCAGCATTATGAAAATTTTTATTTGAAGAATTTTGGTATTCTTCAAATTCAACGCTTTCATTAACATTGCTTTCAATACCTACGGTAAATCCGTCTTCTTCGGCTTTTGAATCCGTTTCATCGAGATTCATACCTGAAAATATATCATTTTCTATATCACTGAAGCTGAATCTTGGCACTTTGGTTGTAACAGCGTCAATCTGCGGATTATTCTCAAGGTCAGCCGCCGCACGGACAGCGTCTGCAACCTGCTCCATCTGAGATTTGCTTTCATCAATAGGAATTTCAAAGCTGGTTATTTCAATATCGTTATCGGAATCATTGCTTTCAATATCCGCATCATCGGGTCTGCCGTTAAATTCATTGCTATCTGAGCTTCTTACTAAATCTTCATCACTGAACGGGTCAAACGAAATACTTGTAGATTTAATTATATCCGCATTTTTATCAGTATCAGCCTTCTTTGACTTAGACTTAGGTTTCGCCTTGAGTTTTGAAGCGGAAGCTGCCATAGTGTCAAGCTCATTAATGTCCTTGCCGCTGAAATACAGCTCAAAATAGTCGCTTTTCACAGGTCCGTAGTGTTCGCCCGTTTTCTCGCTGTGCGGATTTGGATTTTCCTCGTAATGCGAAAAATCGGCTTTTTTGAGTCTTCTTTTTTGCAGACGCTTAGAGTTTCGTTCTTTTCGCAGTTTTGCTTTTTCATAAAGTTCCTCTTCGTCAATATCAGCCTCAACCTCTGAGGTCATATTTTCACGGAGAGAATCGGCATTGCTTTTAAGTGAGTACATAATGCGTTTTATAATTTTTTCAAATGAAACTCCTGTAAGCATTATAACAAGAATAAGCATTACACTTAAGTTCAAAATCCATGCACCGACATTTCCGATAAGCATACATAAAAGCCTGCAAAGCAAACCTCCGAAAACTCCTCCGCCGTAGCCGTCTGTTCCAAATTCGTACATACCTGCTATTTCTCTGAAAAATCCGGAGGAGCTTTCAAAGCTTGTATCATCGTATATAAGTGCGCTTATTACAGACGCAATAAGGAACATAGTCAGAATAAGCCACGGATTATAGCTGTTTGTCTTTTCTTTTTTATCAATGAACAGATTTATTCCGGCAATAAGTATAATTGCAAAAAATATATAAGCTGCCGTTCCGAAAAGTCCCATAAGAATATTCTTAAAGAATCCGCCGACTGCACCGACAACTCCGCTTTGACCTCCCGTAAACACACAAAGTGCAACAAATATTGAAAGTGCTATAACAAGAATTCCCTTTGCTTCGTTTGAAAGGCGTTTTGTGCGTTTTACCTTACTTTGATTTTGGTATTTTGCCGTACCCTTGTTGTTGTTTTTAGATGCAGTGGTTTTCTTAGAAGAGTCACTCGTATTTTGCTGAGTTGTTTTACGCTTTCTCTGAGGTTTTTTGTCCGTCTTTTCGGTTTTGTCTAAAATCTCGTTTATTTCATCACTCATTTTTCAAAATCTCCGATTTCTGTTTATCTGTTTTACTTAAATATTAAAAAATATCCGAGAACAATTATACCAAGTACAATTCTGTAGTATCCGAATGCCTTAAAGCTGTGCTTTCTTACATAGTTCATAAGGAATTTGATTGAAAGCATTGAAACAATGTAGGCAATAACCATTCCCGTAATAAGAATAATTATTTCGGCACCTGTCATTTGCAGTCCACCGGTTACGATTTTTAAAAGGCTTACACCGAGCATTACAGGAATTGCCAAGAAGAACGAAAATTCCGCAGCAACGCTTCTTGAACAGCCGATAAGTATAGCACCGAGAATTGTAGCGCCGGAACGTGAGGTTCCCGGAATTATTGAAAGCACCTGGAATGCTCCGATAAGAAGTGCTGTTTTGTAGGTCATAGAATTTATGTCAGTTACCTTTGCAATGTGTTTTCCTTTTTCAACGAATATGAATGCTATTCCGTAAATTATAAGCATTGCCGATACAACATAGCTGTTTTCAAACTGCTCCATATAATCGTTAAGCAAAAGTCCGATTATTGCCGCAGGAATACACGCTGCAATTACCTTAAACCACATCTGCCATGTTTCTTTTTTCTCGGTTTGTGATTTTGACGGTGAAAACGGATTAAGCTTTTTAAAGTAAAGCGTTACTACCGCAAGTATTGCTCCAAGCTGTATAACGTATATGTATAAATCACTTGCCGTAAATCCTGTGTTGCCTATAAGGTCGTTTACAAGTATCATATGTCCCGTTGAGCTTATCGGAAGCCATTCGGTTATTCCTTCGACAATTCCAAGTATCAGTGAATTAAGTAATTCGATAAAATTAATACCCATTGTTGTATTCTCCTTGAATTTAATATAAATTTATTTAAGGGACTGCCGCATCAAAATAATATTGTACAAAAAAGCCTTCCCCTTGAGGGGAAGGTGGCGGCGTCAGCCGTCAGATGAGGTGAAAACTATATTATTTTAAAACAATTTCTATAAAATTCACAACTCATCAGTCACCTGTTTGGTGACAGCTTCTTCTCAAGGAGAAGTTTTTGGTTATTTTTGTACAATAGTAATTCTAAATGCGACAACCTTTAAAATTAACTTTTAATTGTTTAAGCCTAAGATTTCGGAACTAATCTTCAAAATCGAATTTATCAGCATTACGTTCTCTGAAAATAT
>CAMCUJ010000036.1 GCA_945878965.1 uncultured Clostridia bacterium | reverse complement strand
CCATTATAACGCCGCCCTTAAGCATCTGCGCTAAGTTCTTATTAAGCTCAAATCTCTCATTATTCATTCTCTTTTCCTCCATTTATCAAAAAAATTAAATTCTTTAAACAGAACCGAAGTTCTCTATTTAGCATACATTATTTAATATTATTTAAGAATATTTTCTCTTGTATATTCCTTGGCTGCTTCAGCGTCAAGCTGATAACTCCATTCAATTCTGCCGGAAACGTCAACAGGCTCTCCGTTTCTGCGAGTGTTTCCAAACTCCTCGTAACGTATTCTTTCACGCTCTCTGCCCTCAGGAGCATGCCATCTGAGCCATCCCTCAGAATTTCCGTCAAAATCGTATATACAATTTATAAACGCTGTGTGAGATTTAACATTTGGGTATTCGGCTCTCCATGGTCTGCCAAGATAAATATTTTCCATTCCTTCGGCAGTGATATCACAGTTCAAAAATACAAATCCGAATTCTGTATCCTTATCTGTACTTGCAGCTGATATATATGACTTATCTCTTACACAATTTATACGGCAATCTTCAAATAATGCTGTAGCATCTCCGAATATAAAGTCTACCGTTCCCTCTATAAAGCATTTGTAAAAGTGCTGTTTAACCTTTCCTCTTACATATAAAGTGTCCTGCTTGCCTAAAAATGTACAGTTTTCAAAGCTTGCATTTGCACCGCAGCAAACAGCAAGTGCCTGTGTAACCTTTCGGCTTTCATCAGCTCTGTTCCAGCTGTTTTCAAAAGTTATATTCTCTGCTCTGAAATTATCGGCAGCTTCAAGAATTGTTACCGCACTGCTTGTAAATGTATTATACACTTCTGTTTCTGAAGTAATCTCACATTCATATCCGCCCTTGGATTTCTCTATTAGATAATTCATATATTCCTCACTGCCTTCAACCTTCTGTTCAGCAGCTGTAAAATATGTAAGTATAACATCACCCTCGCCTATCATCGTAAGATTAGGTGTATCAATATATAATCTTTCTTCATAGGTACCACTCTTAATCACTATTGTATCACCGTCTTTAGCATTATTAAGTGCATCGGCAACCTTAGTATATTCGCCGTTCCCATCCTTGCTTACATAAATTCTCACATTCATTCCCCGTTTCAAACAAGTTCAAATTAATATATTTAATCATAATCGTTTTCTATAATTTTTTATAATACATATATTATATTATACATCTTATTAATAATAAAATCAAATCAAATTTTATCGTAAATGTTTACAAACTTATAGGCTTATTTCTCAATAATAATATTAATATATTATATACTTTTTTCGTGTTATATTTTATCAATGAAATTTTAATACTTTTAGTAAAGCATATATTTAACTAATCCAAAAAAATTCTGCCGATCAAAAAGACCGACAGAACTTAAAATATAAAATTGACTAACTGTTTCGGTAGTTAAATTATTTACCGGAAGCTAAAACCTTCTCGTATGCAGCCTTCTGAAGAGCCTCATAATCAGCTAAACCAACCTTACCAAGGTCTGTTAGATACTGCTTCCAATCTGCATCGTTGTTAGGGTCATATTCACCCATTAGGAACTTAGCCATATACTGATCTCTTACGCTGTTAAGAGCTGTCTCAAGGTCAACCTTCTTTGTTTCCTCTTCGTCAGTATACTTAAACGGAATCTGCTCAAAGTAGTAATAATCAGGCTTTGAATTATATGTTTCCCATAATGGCTCGATTATATCACCACGAACTTCAGCAAACATTACAGGGTGCTTTAAGAATGTAGCTCCCATTGAACCGTAAATTGTTGATAGCTTTGTGCCCTTTGTGTTCTTTGATTCATGATACATATCCTCATTTAGAGTAGGAACACCATTTACATAAGTAAATGTTTCGCCTTCAATACCATAAGTATTGTATAGAGAACCCTCATCTGTAGCACACCAGTTAAAGTACTTAAGGATTGCATCAAACTTGCCTTCCTCACTGTCAATAGATGTACTGAAAGCAGGACCCCAGTTTGAATATAGAGGATCTCTCTTATAAATTGTACCCTTTTCAGGATATGCTGTAATCATATTAGGTGACCATGTCCAGTTTGCATCCGGATTATCTCTCTGAGATTTCTCGTTGAATAATGTTGTATTGTAAACATAGTTATATGCCATAAATACGTGTCCTGTAGATAGACGGTTATAGAACTGCTCTTTCTCGATAGACATAATTTCCTTATCAATAAGGCCTTCAGTATATGCCTTTCTTAAGAACTTATACATCTCTCTTGCAGCATCTGTAGCTAAAGCATAAGGAACAAATTCTTTTGTAACAGGGTCAACATAAGAATTCTGCTGCAAAATAAGCTCCGGCATCCAATATGCCTGCATCATTGATGTAAGTGTACTTGTACCACCGCCGTTTGCAGACCAAATTGTCTTATCAGGATATGCTTCCTTAAGCTTCTTTAGTACTGTATAGAATTCATCAATAGTTGATGGTGGCTGAAGACCAAGCTTATCAAATACGTCTTTTCTGTATAACCAACACATCTGAGCCTTTTCCTGTCTTACAGATGGAAGATAATAAAGCTTGCCGTCAGCATTCTCAGCATTGCTGATAACCTTTTCTAAATCTTCTTCAGACCAAAGTGCCTTCCAGTCAGGAAGCTTATTGTAGTCGATTGGCTGTAGGTAACCCTTACTTGCCCAGTTCTTATAGTTGTTTTCCTTACCGCCTGTTGTTACGTCAGGAGCATTGTTTGTTGCAAAATAAGTGTTTGTCTTTGTTTCCCAGTTTGTTCTCGGGATTCTGTCATAAGTAAACTCAATACCAAAATCCTTCTTAATCATTTCATCGAACTTTGTTACGCCTGTAGGATAATCTTTATCATCCTGTACGTACATATTAAATTCATAAGTGTAAATTTTGTTACCGTTTTCATCTTTGTAGCTTTCGCCAACCTTGTGTGAACCGCCACAAGATGTAAGAAGTGTTGCTGTTGCAACTGTACCTGCAACTAAAGCTACAACCTTTTTGTTATTCATCGCCTTTTCCTCCAATTTTATATTTTTTATTTAACCGTTTCACAAACCGGTTATAATTTTTAAAATTATTTTTATCTATGCAGTTATATATTATACAACTGTATTAGTAAAACTTAGTAAACAAAAATCAAGTGAACCCCGCCGCAACTTGCGGCGGAGAACGCTCAATTAAGAAATCTGTCAATATAATTCAATATTAACCCTTAACAGAACCTACCATAACACCCTTAACGAAGTATTTCTGAATGAATGGATATACTGCAAGCATAGGTGCTATAGAAATGAATAGAGTAGCATACTTAATACTTTCAACATTTGACTGAACCTCAGTCATCATACTCATATCACCCTGAGCCGCAAGCTCGGCAGCCATCTGGTTCTGAACTATAATATCTCTAAGTACAAGCTGAAGCGGGAACTTCTCCTTGGTCTTAAGGTAAAGCATAGCACTGTACCATGAGTTCCACTGATAAACTCCGTAGAACAAACCAACAGTTGCAATAGCTGCCTTAGAAAGCGGAAGAACTATCTTATAGAATATTGTAAATTCGTTAGCACCGTCAAGAAATGCCGCTTCTTCAAGCTCAACCGGAATACTTACGAAGAATGTTCTCATAACGACAAGGTTATAAGTTGTAATAAGCGCCGGTATAATTAGTGACCACATACTGTCAAGAAGACCTACAGACTGAACAACCAAGTAAATCGGAATTGTTCCGGCATTAAAGAACATTGTGAATACAACAAGCTTATTGTAAAATCCTTTAAATGCAAGTTTTTCAGCCGGTCTTGAAAGCGGATACGCCATTGTTGTTGTAAAGAACAAGCTTAGTACTGTATAAAGCACTGTGTAAATTACAGTATTTTTAAACGCATTAGGTACTGTACCTGCTTCAAATACTATTTTATATGCATCCCAAGTAAATTCAGCCGGCCACAAAACAACTTTTCCTGCCTCATATGCCGCTGCACTTGATACCGATACCGAGAAAATGTATATGATTGGATAAAGTGTGACAACTACCAAAAATACAAGTGTTATATGAATAACTATATCAAGTACCAATGATGATATCGATCTATCTTTTACCATTTATTTTACCTCCTAAAATATTACCAAAGACTGGTTTCTGTTAATTTTCTTGAAACTATATTAGCCGCAAATACAAGAAGTACGTTGATTAATGAGTTAAACAAACCAACAGCAGCACTGTAGTCGAAGTAACCGTTACCAAGACCTTGGTTGTAAATATATGTGCTTAGGATTTCTGATACTTCCATTGTTGATTCACGCTGTAAAAGCAAGGCTTTTTCCGAACCAAGTGACATAATTTTACCTATCTGCATAATTAGAAGTGTGATAATTGTAGGTCTGATCATCTGAACTGATATATGCCACATCTTCTGAACTCTTGTAGCACCGTCAATTGTAGCCGCTTCATAAAGCTCCTGATCTACACCCGATAAAGCTGCTATATAAATAATAGCACTCCATCCTATACTTGACCACACGTCAGAACCTATGTAGATAGTTCTGAACCATCTTGTCTGATCAAGGAACGGTATACCTTCACTAATCAAGCCCATATTAACAAGCAACTGGTTGATGATACCACCGTTATTTCCAGGTCCGCCCTGAGATGATAAGAACATTGTAAGCATACCTGCTACAGCCGCAACCGACACGAAGTGCGGAAGATACGATATGGTCTGCACAAGCTTCTTATACCATGCACAGTTTACTTCGTTTAGGAATAGTGCAAGTATAATTGAAAGCGGGAACAGCCATACAATGTGTAATACACTAAGTATAATAGTATTCCAAATATAATTCCAAACATTCGGAATACTGAAGAAACGAACAAAATGTTCAAAACCTCCGTTTGCTGCCCATTCACTTGCCCATACTCCAAGTCTTGGATTGTAATCTTTAAATGCAATCAACAATCCGTAAATCGGAAAATAGTGAAAAACGATATAGTAGATTAAACCGGGTAACAATAACGCCTGAAGAAATATGTTCTTTTTGAACGCTATCATCTGAGTTCCCCACCAACCTACTTTCTTTTGGTCTTTAGACAAAACTGCCTCATTACTCAAGTCAATTCCCCCTACTGGTTTATATTTTTTGAGATTTTCAAACACTTTATTTGTGCTTAAAAACCTAATTATTTACATACTTTAACTGTATCCGGCTCATCTCGGTACATATAAAATCCGAAATATCATTTCAGATTTTCACTGTGCATTACACCTTGACTCTTAATTTATGTGTAATTAAAACGATTTTTCTTCACTCTTTATGTATAATTCGTACAATACCCATTAACTTTATTCACAATGAAGCTACTGTTTTAAGACTATAATTTGTGAAGTTTTTATATTAATATAATACACCTTTTATTCAAAAACGTCAAGTATTAATTTAAAAAAAACTAAATTTTTTTATAATTTTTTGTGCATTTTCAACCAACTAAGCGTATTTTAATATAATTTTATGTAAAAATCATACTTATAAGATTAAATATTGAATTACTTATCAACAAACAACCCAAAGATAAAATCTTCGGATTGTTTGTTTTCTTAAACAGAACTACTCCATTATTTTTAAAAGATTAGCTATAATTTTTGCAGCTTCCGCTCTTGAAGCACTGCTTTGCGGCATCAGCATTCCGTTTTCATCACCGTTTACAATACCAAGTCCCGCTGTATTGTTCACAGCTTCAACCGACCACGAGCTTACCTTGTCCAAATCGCCGAAATTCACATTTCCGCCCAATACGGCAGTCGGAGCCTTTCCTGAATTTATAAGCCCTCGATAAATCATAGTAATCATTTCTTCTCGGGTTATAAGCGAATACGGCTCAAATGAAGCTTCGGAGGTTCCGTTTACAATTCCGTTTTGCACTGCCGCAGCAACCGCATCACAGAACCAATCCGAAGCAGTTACATCCTCAAATTTATTTTCGGAACTTTCACCGCTGTTTTCAATTCCAAGTGCCAATGTGAGCATCTTTGCAAACTCGGCACGGGTTACATTGTTTTGAGGAGCAAATGTTCCGTCGCCGTTACCCGACACTATGCCCCTTTCACAAAGAAAGCATATCTCGTTTTCTGCCCACTCGAATCCATCTAAATCATTTAATGAAAGAACTACTGTACCGACCTGTTCGTTAAATTCGCTTAATTTAAACGGTATGCAGGCATTTTCCTCAGCACTTGCCGCAAAAATTCCTATATAATATTCATCGAGATTAACCTCTTCTTCAGCAACGTCCTTCCACGTTAATCCGTCTTCGGAATACATAAACTTAATCTTGTTTCCTACCTTTTCAAGGCTTATCCATACAGGAGCCTTCTTGTATTTCTGCTGACCGATACCTGTATATTTCTCATCGCCGTTTACACTCTTTTTAAGCAATTCGCCGTTATATATCTGGAAATATCCTACATAGCTTTCGGCGGCATCATCAAGACTTTTTCTGATTGCAATTCCCATCTGCTCATAATCAACAAGAGTCTGTGCATCAACCTTGAATGAAATTTTTGAATTTCCCGATGTTTTCTTATATACATAAGGGAACTCCTCTTCTCCCGCCTCATCAACTCCGAAACCGCAGCCATACAATGTTACATTGCTTCCGTCCATATAAACGGCACCGCAAAGCTGTGAGGTATCGCCTATGTTTGTTATCTCCCAGCCGTCTTTAAGCTCCGAAACACCAATATTAATTGTACTGCTGCTCTTTCTGCCGTCTTTATCTGTCGCAATCGCAGTTACAAAGTGACTTCCGCAGCCTGTATCAAGAATATCAAGCTTAAACGGCTTTTCGGTAAGCTCTGTCTTAAGCTCACCGTTTAAATATATATCTACCTTAACAATATCATCTTCATTCTGACAATTAACCGAGGCAGGCATAACTGTATCTGTTGTAAACATATTATTTTCAATATCTATAGTTATGTCCTGAGGTCTGTCCTCGCCGTAGTTATTAAGTGTAAGGTCGGAAAATACTCCTCTTGTATAATTATAGATGTCATTCTTCTCTTTATTACCGTCTACCGCAATGCCGACATAGTTTTCGCCCTTGAATTCAATGTTAATTTCACTGAAATATGTCCAGTCAATTCCGTTTTCCGAATGATAGCTCTTAACTGTATTACCGTCCTTATAAAGCTTAACATATCTCGGTATTTCCTCAAGTCTTAAGAATTTCTTGTTATAAACGCCGTTCGAGCGTGTTCTAAGTGCAAGTCCCGGTCCACCCTTTTCAAATTCATAATTTATCAATGCAAAATCAGATGTCGATGTAAGCTCATCACGAACCATAATTCCGGTAACGCAGTTATTATTAAGCTTTGAAACCTCAGTTATCTGAGCTGAAATTTCGGAATATGTATCGGCTTTCTGATACATAAATCTGAATGCGTCATCCTCACTTCCCGAATTTGTTTCAAAATCAGGACCGATAAGACCTGCACTCTTAACAATATACTTTCCGTCAACAAGTGCCGAGCTTCCCTCTATATCTGTTTCGCCTATATCAACTCCAATCCACGGAGCAATGTCTGTATCATAATTTACATTAATAACCTTAACCGCAGAAACAGTTGACTCATTTTCACTGTCAACAGCCTTTGCCATTACATAATGAACTCCCTCAGAAGCATTATTCCAGATAAACGAATAGCTTTCGCCGCTGCCCTCACCGATTTTTATATCGCCGTCATAATATTCAACCTTTTCAACAGTGCGTCCTTCTGCCGCTTTGGCAGCCGAAATAAGCTCAATTGAATCCCCGAATGTATATAAAGAATTATCTTCTATGCCGAGAGTGACCTCCGGATTGCTTGGAGCATTTGCACTCTCAACAAGCCACTCAAGATACAATTCAAGGTTGCTGTAGCCGCTTTCGGTAATTATTTTTCCGTCCTCAGCATTATTTGGGTCAAGAGAATTTGCACGTTCCCACTCATCGGGAATACCGTCGCCGTCAGTATCAATTATAACCTTATCAGAGGTTAAATCCTGCCATCCTCCGACCTCACTCTCATTGTTGATAGCACGTCCCGTGCCGTTTCTTACATCATTAATAATCTTAGCATCATAAGCGTCACGTCTTGGAACTGTAGCACCTGCGCCGCTTAATACGCTTTCGTATGCCTCTTCTGCGGTTTCCAAATTATCAAGCGGTATTAAGAAATCATAGCATGGCTCACTTAAATATTCAGGCTCTAAAGCTCCTTCCTGAGGGTGAACGCCCTTAAGATTATCTGCTGTAACCTCAGCACTGCCCTCTAATACATTGCCGCTGAAATAGAATTTACCTCCCTTTGACGGATTGAAAATTCTTTCACCTACAGTTTCATCAATTGTTATAGGACCGGGCTTATAATAATTATTTATGACATTTACCGTTGCCTCTTCCGCACCGTAAGAATTATTAAATCCCCAGTTATAAATAACATTGTTCACCATATCATTGCAGTCAATATCCTTAAAATCAGGATGACAGCTTGTCTTTGAAGCATATCTCGGTAGTCTGCTTGTATGGCTTGCAATTAAGTTATGATGATATGTAACATTAGCACCGCCCCATATTCCGCCGTAGCCGTGTCTGCCCTTTGCATGAGCCGCAAGTGTAAGGCTTTCGCTTCCTATACACCACTGAACCGTAGTATTTGCAACCGCATAAATTGAAATTGTTTCATCGGTTGACCAGCTTGACGAACAATGGTCTACAATTATATCCTTCTTATATCTTCCCCATACAGCGTCATTTTCATCCTTAGAAATATCACCGGGTCTGAATCTTAAATATCTTATAATAAGATTGTCAGCCGCAACCTGCAAGTTATAGTTTGCCAAACAAATTCCGCCCGGCGAGGTTTGTCCGGCAATTGTAATGTTTGGCTCAGTAATAACAAGCGGAGATTTAAGGTCGATATTACCCGAAACCGCAAACACTACCGTTCGGTTCGGCTTGCTCACAGCATCTCTTAAAGAGCCCTCACCGCTGTC
>CAMCUJ010000035.1 GCA_945878965.1 uncultured Clostridia bacterium | reverse complement strand
GATAAATATATTTTATCAAACATAAGTTCTCTAAACCACTGTTTTTTAATATTCTCACTATTGATTTTCTTAACCTGCGAAGTGTTTTTAATAATCGGAAGGTCTGAACTCTTTTTCGCAAGATTAAGAATTTTTCTTCCCGTTTCATTAAAGTCAAGTACACGGATATATTTCGGTGTTTCGTGCTGAATTTCTTTTGAAATTCCAAGCATAGTATTAAGAAGAATACGCCTTATACGGCTTTCCGTATAACGCTTGGTTTTAACCTTTGAAATAAGCTCTGATAAATTATTTACGGTTTCTGCTTCACGCTTTATACGGTTTTCAAGTCCTTCGGTGATATCCGCAATATTTCTCAAATTTTCTATGCTTATTTTGTAAAGCTCGCACATAATTGCTTTTGCAAATTCAGATATGAAAACAGGCTTTGAATTAATAACTATATCGTGACAATTCTGCGGAATAAATTCAAGTGCTTTTTCTGTTTCACCGTGATTAATTAAGTTTCTTATATAAGTAGCGCTTGCAAAGCTGTCTTTTGAATTAAAGCTGTCATGCTGAGCGTTTTTCCTCTTAATCAATATCGGCTCTATTTTAGAGTTAAGACGTATAAGTGATTTTATATATTCAACCGCAAGAATGTTGTTTGGCTGAGATAGTATTATCTTGGCATTTTCACCCAGAAGCTCTCCTGTTGCTAAAGCTCTTGCTTTTGCAAATGTGTTTCCGCCTTTTAAATTTTCGGAAATTGTATTTTTAAATTCCGAAGTTTCATTAGCCAAAAGAGATGCAATTTCATATATTTGATTTAAATTATCTGTTTCGGCTCCAAATGTAAGATAATCCACTGCATTAAGAGAGTTAAGAATATATACGGCATTTTTTGCGAAGAATTCAGCTGACTGCATAGAAAAAGCGGCCGGAAGCTCAAGTACAAGGTCGGCTCCGCCAAGTATTGCACATTTTGCACGAGTGAATTTATCAAATATTGAAATATCACCTCTTTGAACATAGTTTCCGCTCATAAGTGCAACTATCGCATCACAGCTTGTTTGTTTTTTTGTTTCTTCTATCTGAAATTTATGACCGTTGTGAAACGGATTATATTCACAGATTACACCTGCAATCTTCATAGCTTTAAAAAACTCCTTATGTGTAGTTGAATTTTAGTACGTATATATTCTTATAATATTATATTATACATTAAAAAGTCAATACATATTAAAATTTTAAAGTATAAAATTTATTATATATCAAAAAAGCTATAGTAAAGTGGATTAAATTATGATATAATTAAGGTGAATTTATTCGGCTTTCGGGTTTGGGATAGATTTAATAAAGCCGTTTTGTGATGTGTTGCTTATATCTGCGGCGATTATTGTGTTGTCATATAAAAATATGTTTGCATATGCTGTTATGGATTCCTGATTTATTGTAATAACCTTATATGTATACTTAATAACCGTTTTGCCTTTGTAGGGTATAAGGTCAAATCCGGATTGATTTTGAATTTCGTTATAGGTTTCATATATTTTATCGAAATTGTTTGGAATTGTTATATGCGAAATCTGAAGCGGTTTTTCCTGCACGGTTATATTATTTGAATTTAAGTAGCTTATAATCATTTCATTTGTGGAATTATCCATACTGAAAAGTCCTATTATAAGCATAATAACAGAAAAGGAGATTAAAATTCCTATAAATATGAATTTGTATTTCTTAAGTCTGTAAATCAAGGTTAATCCCTCCCGTTTAAGAATATGTAAAAATCAAATTTTTATGACATTGCAAATTATACAGAAATATATGAGGTGACGATATGCGACTTGATAAATATCTTGCAGACTGCGGATACGGAACAAGGAAAGAGATAAAAAAGCTTATAAAAAGCGGAGCGGTTACTGTAAACTCTGTAGAAAACCCGCTTCCGGAAACTAAAATAGATGAAAATTGCGATAAGGTTTTTGTTATGAACACTGAAGTTATATACAAGAAATTTGTATATCTTATGCTTAATAAGCCTCAGGGAGTTGTTTCGGCTGTTTGGGATAAAAAATTCAAAACGGTTATTGATTTGGTTCCGGATGAATTTCTGCATTATGAATTGTTTCCTGTCGGAAGACTTGACATAGATACCGAAGGATTATTGATTATAACCAATGACGGAGCATTAAGTCACAATCTTTTATCGCCAAAGAAGCATATTCCGAAAACCTATTACGCAAAGGTTTTGGGGAAGGTTAATGATAGTGATGCAGCAGCGTTTAAAGCGGGAGTCACTCTTGATGACGGTTATAAAACTAAGCCGGCAGAGCTTAAAATTTTAAACAGCGGTGAAATTTCGGAAATTGAGCTTACCATAACGGAGGGAAAATTCCATCAGGTTAAGCGAATGTTTGAAAGCGTTGGGAAAAAGGTTGAATTTCTTAAGCGAATTAAGATGAATGCTTTGGGGCTTGATGAAAGCTTAGAGCTTGGAGAAATGCGTGAGCTTACGGAAGATGAACTTTTTGATCTTGGCGGCAATGAGCTGTCAAGATGAATACGTATCGGTATGAATATTAAATTTTATTTTAATTTACGTGATTTTATTATCAGTAAAAATATTGATAAAATTAAATCAGTATGTTATAATTAATCTATTGTCAGTTACTTTGATAAATTATAATATAGAGAGAAGATGAAGCTTGGAAATGTTAAATCAGATTTTAACTCAGATTGATAAAATAGTATGGGGTTTACCTCTTATATTAGTTATACTTTTAACCGGAATATATTTAACGTTCAGAATGAGAGGATTTACAGTTTCAAATCTTGGCAAAGCACTTAAATATGTTTTTAAGAATGAGAAAGAAGGAAAAGGTGAAATTTCAAGCTTTGCGGCACTTTGTACGGCACTTTCCGCAACAATAGGAACGGGAAACATTGTCGGAGTTGCAACAGCAATCTATGAAGGCGGTCCCGGTGCACTGTTTTGGATGATTGTTGCCGCTTTTTTTGGTTTAGCTACAAAATATGCCGAAGGCTTCCTTGCGATAAAATACAGAAAGATTGATGAGAATAATCACGCTATAGGCGGTCCGTTCTATTACATAGAAAACGGAATGGGATTAAAATGGAAATGGCTTGCCAAGCTGTTCGCATTCTTTGGTATGTGTGTTGGGTTATTCGGAATCGGTACTTTTACTCAGGTGAACGGAATTTCCTCTGCTGTTCAGAATTTTTTTGATATAAATAATGAATGGTGCGTAAATCTTTTTGGAAGGGATATTTCGTGGACAGTTATAATAAGCGGTTTAATAATTACCGTTTTTGCGGGACTTGTTATAATAGGCGGAATTAAAAGAATTTCCGCTGTATCGCAGATTGTAGTTCCGTTTATGTCGATTTTTTATATTCTGCTTTCGCTCACTGTTCTTCTTATTAATATAGATAAAATTCCGGCTGCCGTGGCTGAAATAATTCAGAGTGCTTTCGGAATAAAACCATTTGCCGGAGGAATGCTTGGAAGTATTATGCTTGCAATGCAAAAAGGAATTGCAAGAGGAATTTTCTCGAATGAGGCAGGACTCGGTTCCGCTCCTATTGCAGCGGCAGCTGCCAAAACCAATGATCCGGTGCGGCAGGGTCTTGTTTCAATGACAGGTACTTTTATTGATACGGTAATACTTTGTACTATGACAGGTCTTTCTATTGTAGTTACAGGTGCGTGGAATATCGGTCTTGAGGGTGTTCAGATTACGTCTTATGCATTCAGCTCATCTGTTCCGCTTCCTGAGAATATTACTGCGTTGGCACTTATGATTTGTCTTGTATTTTTCGCTTTTACCACAATTCTTGGCTGGAACTATTACAGCGAGAAGTGTATGGAATACCTTTCGGGAAATAATGAACGTCTTATTAAAATATTCAGATGGGCTTATATTTTGGCAGTGTTTATCGGGCCTTATATGACGGTTTCGGCTGTATGGACTATTGCGGATATTTTTAATGGACTTATGGCTATACCTAATATTATAGCAATTTTAGCTTTAAGCGGCATAATTATAAATGAAACACTTGAATATTCAAAGAAGTTAAAATTAAAAAAGCTGAAATAGAATTTTTATAGAATAATATTTGAAAGATTTTGTTTTTCATATGGACATTTATATTTAAATAGGATATAATATTCTCATAATTAATTTAAAAATAATATAAGGGATATGAATTAACGCAGAAATTAAGATTAAAAGAAAGGTTGTGACATAAGAATTGGAAAACAAGCTGAAGCTTTACGGGTTTAATAACCTGACCAAAACTCTTAGCTTTAACATATATGATGTATGCTATGCGAAAAGTGAACGTGAGCAGAAAGATTATATAGCATATATAGATGAGCAATATAATTCAGAAAGATTAACTAACATATTATGCGAGGTAACCCGTATGATAGGTGCAACAGTACTTAATATATCAAAGCAGGATTATGACCCTCAGGGAGCAAGTGTGACACTTCTTATTTCAGATAAACATTTACAGCCTGATGGAATTGACAGCTCCTGTAATTGCGGAAACCTTGATATTTACAGTAAGAAACAGTCGGTTGCGGCTCATCTTGATAAAAGTCATGTAACTGTTCATACTTACCCCGAATATCATCCGGATAATTCTATTGCAACTTTTCGTGTTGATATAGATGTATCGACCTGCGGACAGGTTTCTCCGCTTCAAACACTTGATTATCTGATTTCAAGCTTTGATTCCGATATAATTACTATTGATTATCGTGTCAGAGGCTTTACCAGAGATATAAAGGGAAAGAAATGCTTTATTGACCATAAAATAACTTCTATTCAGGACTATATAGATCCTGAGAAGTTAAAAAATTATGATGCGATTGATGTTAATGTTTATCAATCGAATATTTTTCATACACAGATGATGATAAAGGAGATAGATTTACAGAATTATTTATTTAATACTGATGTGTATGAGCTTCCGCCAAAGCAGCGACTTGCGATAAGTGACAGCTTGAAGAAGGAAATGATAGAGATATTCAGCGGAATGAACATTTATGAATAATTAGCTGCTTTATTAAGACTTTTTTCTGCATTAAAAAGGTGATATAAATTGAGAGATTACAAATTAAATCAGGACAGAGCGCCGATATATGAGGCACTTAAAAAATATAAATCAAACAGGATAGTATCCTTTGACGTTCCGGGTCATAAACAGGGTAAGGGCAATCATGAGCTTACAGAATTCTTGGGCAAGGACTGCTTGAGTGTTGATGTAAATTCAATGAAGCCGCTTGATAACCTTTGTCACCCTGTGAGTGTTATAAAGGAAGCGGAGGAGCTTGCAGCCGATGCATTCGGTGCAAATCACGCTTTTTTTATGACTAACGGAACATCTTCGGCTGTTCAAGCTATGGTTATGAGCTGCTGTAAGTCGGGTGAGAAAATAATTATGCCCCGAAATGTGCACAGAAGTGCAATTAACGCACTTATAGTAAGCGGTGCTGTTCCGGTTTACGTTAATCCGGGAGTTAATAAACATCTCGGTATTCCTCTCGGAATGGCGGTTGATGATGTTAAACGTGCGATTGAACTTCATTCAGATGCCAAAGCGGTTTTAGTTAATAATCCTACATACTATGGTGTTTGTTCAAATCTTGTTGAAATTGTTGAAATTGCTCATAAAGCCGGTATGAAGGTTTTGGTTGATGAAGCGCACGGAACACATTTTTATTTCGGAAAGAATCTTCCTGTTTCCGCAATGAGTGCAGGTGCTGATATGGCTGCTGTAAGTATGCACAAAACCGGCGGAAGTCTTACTCAGAGTTCGTTTTTGCTCTGCGGAAAGAATATTAATGAGGGTTATGTAAGACAAATTATAAACCTTACTCAGACTACAAGCTCATCATATCTGCTTTTGTCATCTCTTGATATTTCAAGGCGAAATCTTGCTTTAAGAGGTAAAGAGATATTTGAAACGGTAGTCGGTCTTGCGGATTATGCAAGAGAGGAAATTAACAAAATAGGCGGTTTTTATGCATTTTCAAAGGAGCTTATTGACAAAGAAGCGTTTTATGATTTTGACACAACAAAGCTGTCTATATATACCCGTGATATGGGACTTGCCGGAATTGAGGTTTATGATATATTAAGAGATGAATATGATATACAGATAGAATTCGGAGATATAGGAAATATTCTTGCTATAATTTCGGTAGGTGACAGAAGCCGTGAAATAGAAAGACTTATTGCGGCAATGTCTGAGATTAAAAGACGTTATTCAAAGGATTCAAGCGGAATGTTTGACCACGAATATATAAATCCGCATATAGTTTTTTCACCTCAGGAGGCTTTTTATGCGGATAAGATATCTCTGCCGATTATGGAAACTGAACATAAAATCTGCGGTGAATTTGTAATGTGTTATCCGCCCGGAATTCCGATACTTGCACCCGGTGAGAGAATTACAAAGGAAACGCTTGACTATATTATTTATGCTAAGGAAAAGGGCTGTGTTCTTACCGGAACTGAGGATATGAATATTGAATATATTAATGTTGTTGCAGAGCTTTAAAGTTGATTTTTAAGTTTTGTAATTACTGTCTGCTGTCAGAAAGGATATGAATATTATTATGGATTTATGGTTTACAGAGGAGCATACAGAGAATGTAAGGTTTTCAATTAAGGTAGATAAGCAGATATGTCACCTTAATTCACCGTATCAGAGAATAGATATATTTGAGTCGCCGGAGTTCGGGCGTTTTCTCACTCTTGACGGCTGTATAATGGTTACTGAAAACGATGAGTTTATGTATCATGAAATGATAGTTCATGTGCCTATGGCGGTAAATCCTGAAATTAAGAACGTACTTGTAATCGGAGCCGGAGATGGCGGAACTGTCAGAGAGCTTACACGTTATGACGGTATTGAAAGTATAGATATGGTTGAAATTGACGAGGAAGTTGTCAAGGTGTGCAAAAAATATCTTCCTACAATTGCCGGAAAGCTTGATGATGAAAGAGTTAATATTTTTTACGAGGACGGTCTTAAGTTTGTTCGCTCCAAGACTAACGAATATGACCTTGTAATAGTAGATTCAACCGACCCGTACGGTCCCGGTGAGGGTTTGTTTACAAAGGAGTTTTACGGAAATTGTTATAAAGCACTTAAGGATGACGGAATTTTGGTTAATCAGCATGAGAACCCATATTATAAAATATATTCGGATACTATGATTAAAACACATAAAAATATAGGTTCATTATTTGAAATTGCAAAGGTATATCAGTTTAATCTTCCAACGTATCCATCGGGAAACTGGCTGTTTGGGTTTGCTTCAAAGAAATACGACCCTGTGTTAAATCTTGATGCCGATAAGTGGAATAGTCTGGATATTAAAACGAGATATTATAATACGGATATTCACAAGGCAGCGTTCGCACTTCCGAACTATGTTATAGATGCTTTGGATAGTTCAATGAGAAATTAAGAATTATTTTGGAAAAACGAATTTGGAGGTATAGAAAAATGGAGAAGAATATAAGTACATTTATAGGCTGTGACAATGATTATGAAAGTTCAGAAATTGCAATATTCGGAGCACCGTTTGATTCGACTACCTCATTCAGACCCGGTACACGCTTTGCAAGCAAGGTAATGCGTGAGGAATCATTCGGAATTGAAACCTACAGTCCGTATCAGGATAAGGACTTAGAGGATATAGAAGTGTTTGATTGCGGTGATCTTGAACTGTGCTTTGGTGACTGCGAAAGAGCGTTAAACCAAATCGGAGAACTTACAGCTAAGATTTTAAATGATGATAAAATCCCGTGTATGATAGGCGGAGAGCATCTTGTAACGCTTGGTGCGGTAAGAGAAGTTGTTAAGAAATACCCTAATCTTCATATAATTCATTTTGACGCACATGCAGACTTAAGAGATGATTATCTTAAGCAGAAGCTTTCTCATGCCTGTGTAATTCACAGGGTTTGGGAGCTTGTAGGCGATAATAAAATTTTTCAGTTTGGAATTCGTTCGGGTGACAGAAGCGAGTTCGTTTGGGGAAAAGACCATGTTACAACTCAAAAATTCAATTTTGAAAATCTTGAAACGGTTGTAGATAAGCTTAAAGATGTACCTGTATATTTCACACTTGACCTTGACGTTTTAGACCCATCGGTATTTCCGGGAACGGGAACTCCCGAGGCAGGCGGTGTTACGTTTAACGAATTGCTTGCGGCGGTTCTTAAGCTTAAAGGTCTTAATATTGTAGGCTTTGATATAAATGAGCTTTCTCCGCATTATGATCAGAGCGGAGCCTCTACGGCAGTTGCATGTAAGATTCTGCGTGAGATTTTGTTAATGATTAAGGGTTAAGCTGAGCTAAAAAACAGATGAGGTTAAAAATTCATATATTTCAAGTTAAAGTCTGAATAAAAGTATTGCAATTTGATAATAATTATGATAAAATAGTGTTGATGCAGAGCAGAGGACTTATTATGCGGTTTAAAATGATAGGTTTATATGTTCAGCATTACAGATACGGGGACGTAATGGTTTCGACGGGGAGGTTGAAGCTTACGGCGCGAGCCGTGTGGGAACACGTAAAAGCCCAAAATTAAAATAAACGCTAACAGAAATTTAGCATACGCTGCCTAATGGCGGCTGTCCGCTCCTGATTACCGCAGTCGGGAATTCGGGCATCAACGATGCGGTGAACGTGAATTTCAAAAGCTTTGATGAAGTCACGCATTAATGAAGCTACCGAGCCTTTAAGTTTGTTTGTGGACTTTTTGGTGAGGGAATGCTGACCACAAACTACGCTCGTAGTGCTGTTTTTGAATACTTCTTCGGACACGGGTTCAACTCCCGTCGTCTCCACCAATAAACTCTAAAACCCGCTTGTTATGCGGGTTTTAGTTTACTCAAAATTCACTGTACACGATTTATTTTATTTGATTTAATATTTTTACTGTTCTTTCCTCTTCACGAGGGTATAAGTGTGAATATTTTATTGAAAATGAAATTTTGATATGGTATACTTTGAATGTGTACTGTCCGTTTTAACACCCACTCGTTTTGTTACAATGAGTATAAAGGAAAAAGATATATTAATTTTGGGGA
>CAMCUJ010000034.1 GCA_945878965.1 uncultured Clostridia bacterium | reverse complement strand
ATTCCTCTGTTTCAAGGGGTGAAGTGGCTATGATAATTTACAAGGCACTTCAGACAGATATTAACAATACTTCGGATAAGCTTCTTACAAAGCTTGATATTAAAGAAAGTAAGGAAACCTATGTTATTGCAACTAAAAATGAGGATAAGAGCTTATCTGCAAATCAGATACAGACTGATATCGGGACTTATGAGCTTAAGAATACCAATATAGATATTCCTGTATTGTCAAAAGTTAAGCTTATTCTTGACAAGGATGATAAGGTTATAAATATGGTAACGGTTTATACTCCAAGACTTGAAAGAATAGTTGTTGACAGC
The DNA here is from genome assembly GCA_945878965.1 of uncultured Clostridia bacterium. GTDB lineage: Bacteria > Bacillota > Clostridia > Monoglobales > Monoglobaceae > CAMCUJ01. The sequence goes on along the minus strand of CAMCUJ010000034.1, from coordinate 8,930 downwards.
GTTTTGTCCGGCGGCGTTGCATATATGGACGGAATTAGCTATAAGACTATGAGCATTGACGATAATACAAAGGTTTATTTTAACGGTAAGGAATCGGTATATTCCGATATTACAACTATGCTTGAAACGGGAAGCACACTTGATATGTACTATGGTGAAGACGGTGAGATTGACTACATAAGATTTACCGAGGCGGAGCTTAGTGACCCTGTAGTTATAGGCGATAATGTATATGACAGCCTTGCATTAATCGGAGTTACCAAAGATACGGCAAATTCGCTCAGTGTAGTACGTGACGGAAAAGCGGTTAAGATTTCGGATTTAAGACAGTTTGACGTTGTATATTATTCAAAGGAATTAAGCACACTTTATGCTTACTGCGATAAAATTTCGGGAGTATACCAGGAGGCATATCCGAGCAAGGCAAATGTAAATTCGATAAAGCTTTCGGATGTAACGCTTAATATAGAAACACAGACGGCGGCATATAAGCTTGGCGAAAAGGGCGGCTCTTATGCACTAAATTCTAAGCTTACGGCACTTCTTGGAAGAAAGGGCGAGATTGTTGACGTTGTAGATTTAAATTCTGCCGATGTTTCATCATACGGTGTACTTCTTTCGGCTACAACAGAGGTTTCGCAGGATATAGATGATAAGGGTACTATGATTAAGTATGTAACTCTTCTTATGGGCAACGGAACTGAGATGAAGTATAAGACTAATGAGGACTATACAAAGCAGGCCGGAGAGGTTAAGCACATATACTTTGAGGACGACGGAACCGTTAAGCTTGAAAAGGTAAGCACTGATACGGTTTCGGGAGCAATTGACCTTAATAACTCAAAGATAGGCGACAGCTGGCTTACCTCTGATGCTAAGATTATAGAGATACTTTCAAGACCTGAATACGGTGAAGAAGGAGCAGCTACTGCTAAGGTTATAGAGCTTAGTGATTTCGGAGTTGATTCTTTAAACAGAGATAATGTTGTACACGCAGTAAAGAACGGACAGTTTGGAGATGTTTCGCTTCTTGTGGTTCAGAATATTACAAATGCCGGATATACTTACGGTGTACTTACAAAGAGTAACAGTAATGTTGGTCAGATGTCGGCAAGCAGTACCTTTGAGATTTTATCTGACGGAAAAATTCAGACCTATAATTACAATGCGGCTAAGAATATAGCTTCGGGAATAGGCGTAAGATATAAATTGTCAGGCGGTTCAATTGATGAGATTTCAGCACTTGTAAAGGTTGATTACAGCGGAAAGTGTGAGGCTATAGATTTTACAAGAATACGAATGGGAAATAATACGTATAAGCTTGCATCTGATGTTCAGATTTACAAGAAGTCGGATACTTATGAGTATACAGCGGTTTCGGTTAATGACTGCACGGCGGATATGATGAAGAATGCACGTTTATATGCTGATAAACCGACTACAAACGGCGGACTTATCAGAGTAATTATAGTTGATAAATAATTTTTGAGTTACATCACCTTGGCGGCGGTAAGCTGCCAAGGTGATATGTTCATAATACTGCATAAACCTCATCCGAGAAAAGAATTGCTTACATATCAGGTTAAACAGGTTATAGAAGTGCTGTCTAAGGGAGGGTTAATATGAATAATATAATGGAATATAAGGGTTACAGCGGTACAGTAGAGTATTCGTCTGAGGATAATGTGTTATTCGGGAAAGTTATTGGTATAAAAAGCTTAATTTCTTATGAGGGACAGAGTGTTGATGAATTAAGGTCTGATTTTGAAGATGCTGTAAATGAGTATCTTGAAATATGCAATGAAAAGGGTATTGAACCGGAAAAGATATATAAGGGCTGTATAAATGTAAGGATTGACCCTTTGCTTCATAAACAGGCATATCTGATTGCACAGTCAAAGCATATATCTTTAAATCAGTTTATAGAAATGTCGGTAAGAGATAAGGTTAAGTCATTAAGCAATTAATTAGCAGATTGTGTATTATGCCAAAAATTTAGTGCGGTTTACAAGCGAAAATTTCGGCAGATTTACGGAAATTAAATTCTTGAAAAGTTTCGGAATTTGATGTATAATATATTTGTCGGGATATTTAACACGTATAATTGTTCAGTGTGAGAATAAAAAATTCTCACACTGATTTTTTTTGCTAAATACGTCTTATTCTTTAACAAGCTTATTAATATTATTTCTATATTCCTGAGGGGTTGTGCCGTATGCGGCTTTAAACATACGATTGAAGGTTCTTAAGCTGTCAAAGCCTGAAATACGGCTTATTACAGTAAAGGTTTCGTTTGTTGTGCGAATCATATTTGCGGCATATTCAGCTCTAAGCATACCTAAGTAATTTCGTAGATTAATTCTGATTTTCTGATTGAATATTCTTGAAATATAATATTCGCTTACGTTAAATGTTTTAGCAAGTGATGCACGGGTTATAGGTTCAGTAAAGTTTTCTTCTAAGTATTTCACTATCTTTTTTGTCATATCCTCAACAGGAACGGAGTCTTTAGCCTTAAGCTTTAAAATATTAAGTATATATGACAGAATGACACAGCTCCACGAAAATTCAATGTCAATGCCTGTATAAGGTTTTATGCTTCTGAAAGCAAATTCAAGTTCCTCATTAATGAGTTCTTTTTTCAAAAACGGATTTTCCGGTTTAAGACCGCTTAAGTCCGGAAATAAGTTTCCGTATATTTTTGGTTCGCATATTAGTATTAGAGTTTCGGTCGGAATATCGTTTCTGCCGAAAAATGAATGAACGGTTTCCGGAAAAATTACCGCTGCATTTCCTTTTGTGATTTCATATTCGGTATCCTCTATTTTTAAATGCTGAACACCGTTAAAAACATATACAATTTCAATATATGAATGAAGATGCTCAGGAAAATTCAGTTCATAATTGTTTCGTTTTATCGCAACTTCTTCTCGGCGAATTTCATATTTGGGAAGCATAAATTTTTAACTCCAATCTGTATACTTTTTGTCCGATATTAAATACTTTGTGACTTTCATTATAACATTTAATATGTTATATTTCAAGTATAGATTCTTATTCTTAGGAGGAGAAAATTTATGAGTATTAGTAGTGGTATGCGTAGAGTTTTATCTGCGGCAGTTTCGGCAATGCTTATTGCAACAAGTATGCCGACGGTTTTTGTGAGCGCAGAGGAAACAAACGCAGGAATTGAAGAAACAACATTAAACGAAGCGGCAGAGGTTATGGAAGAAGAAAGAAACGAAACAATTTCTTTAGCGGAAGTCCTTCCATATCAGGACACATCTCTTTCATTTGAGGAGAGAGCTGCGGACTTGGTAGCGAGAATGACTCTTGATGAAAAGGTTGCTCAAACAGGAAGGTCTGCTCCGGCAATTCCTCGTCTTGGAGTTAAGGAGTATAATTACTGGAGAGAAGGTATTCACGGTGTTGCAAGACAGGGAGTGGCAACAAGCTTTCCGTCAAGCCTTGCAATGTCAAATACATGGGACAGACAGCTTATATATGAGGCAGGAGATATAACCTCAACAGAGGCAAGAGGTAAAAATAATCGTTATGATTTATCTTACTGGAATCCTACAATAAATATGGCGCGTGACCCACGATGGGGAAGAAACGAGGAATCTTACGGTGAGGATCCGTATTTAACATCTGAAATTGCAGGTAAATCCGTACAGGGTATGCAGGGTACAGATGAAAAATATCTTAAGACAATAGCAACGTTAAAGCATTTTGCGGCAAATAACTGTGAAGGTGAAAGACAGACAGGTACCTCCGTTTTGGACGAGAGAACCTTAAGAGAGTATTACACAAGAGCGTTCGGCGATATTACAAAGGAATATTAACCGGCGTCTGTAATGAGCTCATATAATGCTTTAACAATAAGCCGAAACGGTGAAGTATTTTCGGATTATATAGCGGCATCTGCCAATGAGTATCTTTTAACAGAGCTGCTTAGACAAACCTATGGCTTTGACGGTTATGTTGTCGGTGACTGCGGTGCTTGGGAGAATTTGTTCGGCAGACAGTCACTTCGTCAGAGCTTATATCCGAATATGGATATTGATTCAATAACGGCTCCTATGGCAATAGCAAAGGCTTATATTGCCGGAAACTCACTTGATTGCGGAGCGAGGGCACAGGCAAGCACAAAGGAAGCGGTTATGCAGGGCTTAATAAGCGAAGATTTACTTGATATAGCAGTTTACCGCTCATTCCTTGCACGTATGAGAACAGGTGAATTTGATGATGGTGCTAAGTATCAGAATATTACATCATCTGTTATTGAAACTGACGAACACGTTGCAAAGGCTAAGGAAGCGGCTGAAAAGAGCTGGGTTCTTCTTGAAAACAGAGATAATACACTTCCTTTTAAGTCGAACGTTACAAATATTGCAGTTGTGGGTAATCTTGCGGACGAAGTTGTACTTGGTGACTATTCGGGTGAGCCTACAAAGAAATCTACTCCTTATGAGGGTATTAAGAGTGCGATTAAGAGCATAAATGAAAATGCTAAAGTTGAGCTTGTCGGACAGGTAAATGACAGTACTCCGTTATTTAACATAAAGAGTATTACTCTTGTAAAGAACGACGGAAAGAATGTAAATGTTGATATATCAAAGGCTGAGAGCGTAAGAGGTATGACCCTTTCGGGTTCTGAGCTTAAAGATGTAACTAAGTCGGGTATTGCCGTTATAAAGGGAATTGATTTCTCAAATGTAACTGATGTAAAGGTAGAGGCTTCCTCAAAGGCGGGTATGCCAAAGGCAGCTTTAAATATCTGCTACAGTAACTCTACACAAAACGTTGCGACGGTTAATATAGCGACTACTGCAAGTGAAGAAACATATAGTGTAAACACTACGCCGTATCTTGGTGCAGACGGTGGCTATAATCAGACCGCTGATATGTATTTAACGGTATCTGCAAGCTCAGAGTTCTCTGTTGAAAACTATAAGGATTCATTGGATGCGGCAGATTACATAATAGCTTATGCCGGAACAACAACAGCGGATTCAAGCGAGTCTAATGACAGAGCTTCTATTGATTTACCTATTTCACAGTCACACGTTGATATGATTTGTAATACATATCCTAATAAGACTATTGTTGTAATGCAGACAGTAGGTCAGATTAATACAGAGTCATTCAAGGATAAATGCAAGGCTATGCTTTGGACATCCTATAACGGACAGTGTCAGGGTGAGGCTCTTGGTGAGATACTTATAGGAAATGTAAACCCTTCGGGTAAGCTTACAACTACATGGTATACGGTAGCGGATCTTGAAAAGATGCCGATATGTTCTCCGAGAGTAGAAAAGAACGGTGTATATTACAACTATACAGATTACGGAATCAGACAGAAAGAGGGATATCCGGGAAGAACATATCAGTATTACGGCGGAACCCCGGTATATCCGTTCGGATATGGTTTAAGCTATACAAGCTTTGAATACTCAAATATGACAGTTGATAAAGCTGCTGTTGATGCAAACGAAACAGTTACAATAACAGCAGATATTAAAAATACAGGCTCGGTTAAGGGCACAGAGGTTGCTGAGCTTTATGTAACGGTTCCGGGTGCTGACGGCATAACTCTTCCGCTTAAGCAGTTAAAAGGATTTGAGAGAGTTGAGCTTGAGCCTAATGAAACAAAGACAGTAACATTTACTCTTGATATAGCGGATGTATATTTCTTTGATGAAGCTTCTAAAAAGAATTATACAGTAACCGGCGATTATACAATTAAGGTTGCATCAAATGCGAATGATGAAACTGCGTTAAGCAAGACGGTTACGGTAAGCGGAAGTATTGCGGAAGCTATAGATTTTGTCTATGCGGTTCCATCGGGAATAAAGCTTTACGGAGCGAAATCGACAGACGGAACGGTTCTTCCGGCAAACTCGGTAACAGCCGGTGCAACTGTTACACTTAAGGACAGCAGAATTATATCTGACTTTAGCACAATAGACGGCTTAACAGTTACATTTAAAAGCTCAAATGAATCGATAGCAACGGTTGATGAAAACGGCGTTGTTAAAGCGGGAAACACGGCAGGAACAGCTTTGATTACAATAACTGCAAAACAGGGTGATATAACAGCTGAAGAAACTTTCCCTGTAGTTACAGAGCTTAAGGACAGAGTTTCGGCTGATACTACGGCAAGCTATATAGCTCAGCTTGACGAAGTATATAATTCACTTGATATGATTGCATATACAGATGAAGATAAAGCAAAGCTTGAAACGATTTATAATGAAGCTAAGGCTTTAATTGAGGCTGAGCTTTTGGAAGAAAATCTTTCGGGAATTTTGGAAAATGCAATAGCTGATTTAAAAGCGGTTAAAACTATAGAGCTTGCTGATAAATATAACATTGTATCTGAAAATTCAGCGGTAATGCTCAATGGCAAGATTGATTATTCCGCAAACGGAATTGGCGAATATAAAGCAGGCATTAATGAAATTACGGGAACCGTAACGAAGAACAATCCTATAAGCATAGATCTTAAGGCACTAAACGGTTCAGATAGTGTAGATAATTCAAAGCTTTTATGGTTTATAGAAAAGCTTGATACGTCAACGAGAAAAGCTGCGGAAATTGATAAAGCTACAGGTGTTCTTACAATTTACGAAAACGGAATTTTTAAGATTTCGGCTAAGAATTATACAGATAAAGAGTTTGGTACTGTTACAGTATATGCAAACCTACAGATAGAGGGCGAGAGTGCAGACAACGGCAGTACAGCAAACCTTGGCGATGAAAAGTTGGGTGCAAGCGGCGGACTTTGTGTAGGCAACACTAAGACAACGTGGATAAGATTTAACGGAATTAAGCTTGATAAGCTTGCGAGCATAACGCTAAGAGCGTCAAAGAAAACCGATGAAAGTAAGATAAATATTTCGCTTGGTCCAAATACCGACAGACTTATAGGTGAAGTAACACTTCCCGAAACAGGTGATTTTAATAATTGGTCAGAGGTGACAGCGCTTATAAACAGAAACGAGGTTAAAAAGCTTGTGCTTGACGAAAACGGCTGCGGAACAATATATGTTCAGATGAATGCCGCAAACCTTGATTATATTAGGCTTAATTACATTGATGCGGATATTGATGTAATGAATGAGTCGGGCGGTAAAATTAAGGTAACGGTTCCTTATGAAAAGGGTGCGTTAATACTTGCATCACGTGATGAAAACGGAGCGGTTAAAAAGACAACTGTTCAGGAATTTAATGCGGCGGGCGATTATGTATTTGACGGCTATGAAGAAAACGAAAAGGTATCGGTATATACTTGGGAAAGCTTAGAAAGTGCTATGCCGCTTGACAATGCTGTAGAACATATTTATACAAAGCCTATAGTTAAGACACTTACAGTTTATAACTTCGGTGACCCGGCATTTGATTCATTCTTTGATACATCTGACGGAACCAAGCTTGTTAGCGGCACAGGAATGGACGGTATAGGCGGCTGGGCAACAGAAGCTAAGTCAAAAACCTATACTTATAACAATAAGACATATACATTCTCAAGAGGTCTAAAGGGCGGCAGCGGTACTCCAAACGGAAATAAGAGCCTTTACTTCACACCGGATGCTGACGGCGTTATAACTGTATTATTTGATGCAAACACTGAAAGATGTATTAATGTTCAGCAGGGTGATACAGTAACTACAACATACGGTTTGGGAAACGGCGTACTTACACCATGTGAAATGTTTGTTAAAGCCGGTGAAACTGTATATATTTACGGCGGCGGTTCAAATAAGTCGATATACGGAGCTATATTTGATACCGAAAAGACAGATGTAGTGATTCCATCACCGTCACCATCACCGTCACCGTCACCATCTCCTGACCCGCTTCCTGAAATCACCTATGAGCTTAAGGTAGAGTTTGAGAACTATGCCGGCAAATGGGGAACAGGTAAAATGACCACAACTTCAGTGGCAAATGCAAGTGGCGGTTTTGTAGTAGATAACACGTACGGAAATGATACATTCTATTTTGGAGAGCAGGATATGAACGGCCTTGCGGCAATTGAGGTTGTAGTCGGAACTAAAGAAGCAACAGCAAAGGTTGAGTTCTTTGCGGCAGATGTTACGGGAATTGATATGTCAAATGCTACACAAGCATCAATAAGTTCATTGCTTACATCAGCAAACAGCTTAGGAGTATTATCGCTTGAAGCAGGTGAGAATTGGAATGACCTTAAGTCATTAATTCTTAGAACTAACGGCACAAAAACAGGAAAGCTTGGCTTGTTTGCGAAATGCATTACAGGCAACAAGTATGTAGGCAACTTCGATTATTTCAAACTTATGTATTCAGACCCTAATATTGCAGCAAAAACAGTGGCTTTAAACGAAAGCTCACCGTCTGCGTCGACTCGTCTTGAGGCTTCAAATGATTATGCTGATATAAGCGTTGAGGGAGATGTAATTAAAGTTACGTCGGATGATTCTGTAACTTCTTTAAGCTATAATGAGGAATATCAAAAGAATGTTGAGTTTAAAAAGATAGTAAACTGGAACGGAATGTTTACAGCACTTGTTAAGGATAAGGAAACAGGCTCAACCGATATAATAAAGAGTGTAGGCGGAACAGTATGGTCAACCGATACACCGTCGGTATTTACAGAGAGCGATATTATACTTAAGGGTGATGAAAAATTTATCATAAATGATATTTTGGTTATTGAAGACAGTCTTTATCTTGCCTGCAATGACGGAATAGTAATAGTTATGACATCATGTGCAAAGTGTACAGCTTTAAGAAATATATGTGAGTTTGATATTAAAGAAATTTCTTATATCGACGGAGTTGTTGCTTTGACAGGTGATAATGAGGAAAAGGAGATTGATTTAACAGAGATAAGACAGAGTAATATACAGTCCGAGGCTGCACTTCAGCTTGCAGGAGAGGGTGCG
>CAMCUJ010000033.1 GCA_945878965.1 uncultured Clostridia bacterium | reverse complement strand
ATGAATTTTTAGCCGGATCTAAAATATACGCTGCAATGCTTACATCAAAACCAAGACCCATATATTCTATTTTTCTTTTCTTAAGTTCCAATATATCTTCTTTAATACTGAATGCAGCCTTTTTAATCCTCTCATTTTCAAACAGATTTTTCAAAATCGCACTTGGTGCGGATTTTAACATATATATTTTATCCTTATCAGTCGAAAAGCACAAACAATTACTTTCAAAATCAATTGAATAAAAAATTTTTTCGCTGCCGTTTATAAGCTCTGCCGCCTTATCTGAATCTATAGCCTCAGCATTTATTTCTGTTTTGCTCGCTGAATTTTCTTGATTATCATCATCCGCTGTCAAATTAAGCTTATCTATAAAGCTTTTAAAGTTAAGATGCATAAACATCTCATAAAGCTCAGACTTTTTCATTTCATTGATTTTAAAATCATCGAGTGTAAATTCAATCGGGGCATTTGTATCAATCTCTGAAAGTCTGCGGCTCATAAAAGCACTTTCTCTGCCCTCTTCAAGCTTTTTTCTGACTGACGGCGTAGCTTTTATTTCATCAAAATTATTATATATATTTTCAACACTTTTATATTGAGATATAAGGCTTAATGCTGTCTTTTCACCGATTCCCTTAACTCCCGGGATATTATCCGAGGTATCTCCCATAAGTGCTTTTACATCTATAAATTCGCTCGGCGTAACTCCGTACTTTTCAAAAACCGCTTTATCATCATAAACTGTTGCCGTGGTTACACCCTTAGATGTAATAACCAGCTTTATATTAACACCTTTAGATGCAAGCTGTAAATCATCCTTATCACCCGTGAGTATATCACATCTTACATTTTCGGTTTCACAACGCTTTGCAACCGTTCCTATTAAATCGTCTGCTTCATATCCCGCAAGCTCTATACGTTTATAACCCATAAGGTCGAGTATATCCTTTATAATAGGGAACTGTAAAATAAGCTCCTCGGGCGGTGCACTTCTTTGAGCCTTATAATCTTCAAACATTTTATGTCTGAACGTCTTTTCCTTAACATCAAATGCAACGCATACACCATCATATTCTTCTTCATCAAGGTATTTAAACAGTATATTCAAAAATCCATATACCGCATTTGTAGGCGTTCCGTCACTCGCCGATAAAAATCTTATTCCGTAAAACGCACGATTAAGTATACTGTTACCGTCTACTACTAAAACTCTGTTCAAAACAATACCACCTTCATTTAATTCGTAATTGATTTAACCTTCCTCTGCAAGCTTCATTATTTTACGCATTCTGTGATTAACTCCCGACTTACTGAGCGGCGGAGTTAATTTTCTGCCAAGCTCTTCAAGGCTTAAATCTCTGTACTCAAGCCTTGCATAAGCCATATCCCGAAGCTCCGGTGAAATATTTTCAAGTCCTATGCTCTTTTCAATAATTTCAATTGCCTGCAAATGCCGTATTGACGCACTTATCACCTTATCAATATTGGCAGTTTCACTGTTTACACTGCGGTTAAGCTCATTTCTCAGTTCTCTTTCCTCTTTAATTTTTATAAGCTCCTCGGCCGAGTATTCATCGCCCATAGCAACAAGCATATCTACTATCTTTTCACTGTTTTTTGAATATATCACATACTTTGAATTTCTCACAGTGCTGCTGCACGAAAGTCCCATATCCTCAAGCACCGATAAAAATTCCTTGCTGAGCCTTAAATAATGGGTTACAAACTCAACGCTGTAATTCTTTATCGGGTCAACTATAGTTCCTCCGCCGAGAAATGCTCCTCTTAAAAATGCACTCTTACAGCTGTCGGTTTCAATAAGCGATGATGAAATACGCATCTTTATAAGTCTGTCATCCTCATTATCTATAAGCCTTAATAAAATGAGCATTTCTTTTATAGTTTTTACATTATCAATTAAAACCGTATAATATACATTATCTCTTAAAATCTCAGTATCAAACCCTAAAATTCTGAATAATAATTTTCTGAAGCAAAGAGCCGTAGCACGGCTTTCACAGCTAAGCTTTATTTTGTCAAAATCTACACTTGCCGAAAAAAGAGTAATTCCCAAAAGCTGTGCTATGGCTTCATATATGCCTAAAGAATCAATATTTAAAAGCCTGTCCTTTACCTGCTTTGAATATGAATCCAATCTGTCTTTTCCTCCTCGGTATATCCATTAAACTCCGCTTTAATTTTTATGCAATATACATTTAATTTTTTCATTCTCTCCTGCAATTTTTAATATCTCCTCTGCCAAAGCATTGGCGTTATGTCTTATATGATCAGAGTCCGTAACACTTACAAGGTCAAGTTCCGAAATCTCACAACAGGTATTAGAAAAGTTTTCCCTGTCAAGCCTCACAACACCCGAACCCTCTTTAAGATATTTAATCATATATTCACGGGGAATTTTTCCGCAGTTAAATATGCAATAGTCTATAAAATGCAGTGATGTGTGCTTTATAATTGCGTCCACATGGTCAAATGCACTGTAACCGTCCGTTTCACCGGGCTGAGTCATAATATTGCCTATATAAACCACAGGAGCGGACGAGCTGTTTACTGCCTCCACCATTCCGTTAACAACCAAATTCGGCATTATACTGGTGTAAAGACTGCCCGGCCCGAGAGTTATTATATCCGCTTCTTTTATAGCAGATGCGGCCTCGTCAAGAATATGTATCTCTTCACTTAAAGCTTCATTTTTACATCTTTTTACCCTTAATTCCACACTGTTTATTTTACTGTTATAATAGTGTATACTTCTGCCTATTCGGCTTTCGCCATAAACTCTCACGCCGTTTTCAAGAGTTGCCACAAGCTCAACATCGTTGTCGCAAACAGGCAGAACTCTGCCCTTAACCTTTAAAACATCACTTACCATTTTAACCGCAGACACAAAATCTCCGCCCGAAATTTTATCAACCGCAGCAAGCAAAAGATTACCGAAATTCTGTCCCTTAAGGCTTCCGTCTTTGAACCTGAACTCAAAGAGCTGTTCCATCAAAGGCTCGGTTTCGGCAAGTGCTAAAATGCAGTTTCTTATATCTCCGGGCGGCAGTATCTTCTGGTCACTTCTGAGCCAGCCGGAATTTCCTCCGTCATCTGCAACCGTTACTATTGCGGTTATATCAAACGGATATCTTTTAAGGCCTCTGAGTATTGTAGAAAGTCCGGTTCCTCCGCCTATTGCCGCAATCTTTATTTTTTTATCAGTCATATTATTCATAATATCAGACAAAGCTCTATACTCCCTTAGTTATATCCCTATGCGTTATTACCGCACTATGCTTACCATCTCTTAAATGCTTATAAAGCGCCTCGGCAATAGTCACACTTCTGTGATGTCCTCCGGTACAGCCAATGGATATTACAAGCTGAGATTTCCCCTCTTCTATGTAATGCGGTATAAGATACTCCACCATATCCACAAGTCTTTTAAGAAACTCTTCGCTCTGTTCAAAGCTCATTACATAATCCGAAACCTTGCTTTCAAGTCCCGTACAGTTCTTAAGCTCGGGAATATAAAACGGATTTGGAAGAAATCTTACATCAAATACAAGATCCGAATCCATAGGTATTCCATACTTAAACCCAAACGAAAGTATGTTTATAACCATTCCCTCATAGTTCTGCTCACTGCCGTAAAGCCTTGAAATATGCTCCTTAAGCTGTGCCGGCTTAAATCTCGATGTATCTATTATATGAGTCGAACGCTCTCTTATATCCTTAAGCAGACTTCTCTCTCTGTTTATTCCGTCAAGTATACCTCCGTCCTCAGCAAGAGGATGCTTTCTTCTCGTTTCCTTATAACGCTTTATAAGCACCTCATCCGACGCCTCAAGAAATATTATTTCATAGCTGTAGCCGTTTTGTGTAAGCTCATCAAGGCTTGACGCAAGCTCGCCTAAGTTCTCGCTTCGGATATCGCTTACTATAGCCGCCTTTTTTATCTTGTCGGACGAACGATAGTATATCTCCGCAAACTTAAGTATAAGCTCCGGCGGCATATTATCAACGCAGAAATATCCGAAATCCTCAAGCGCCTGCACAACCTGAGTTTTTCCCGCTCCGCTGAGTCCTGTAATTATTACAAAATCCATGTATTATCAACCTCCAGACAGCAAATTCCGTATTTTCCATATATTTATCTATTCAAATCGTCCTATCATTTTAACCTCAGGCTCAAGCATAACTCCAAACTTTTCATTTACAGTATCCCTGACAGTATTAATAACGTGCATTACCTCGCTCGCAGTTGCACCTCCGCAGTTTACCACAAAACCCGCATGCTTATCCGAAACCATCGCATTTTTATATCTGTAGCCCTTAAGCCCTGCCTGTTCAATAAGACCTCCTGCAAAGTTATTAGCCGGTCTTTTAAACGTGCTTCCGGCACTCGGCATATCAAACGGTTGTTTTTCACGTCTTAGCTCCATAAGCCTTCTCATTTCAGCCATTATCTCGTCCTTATCGCCTGCACTAAGCTTTATTTTTGCACCGAGTATTATATAATTATTTCTTTCAAATACACTTGTTCTGTAGCCAAACTCACATTCTTCATTGCAAAGTCTTACTATATTTCCCTTTTCATCCAAAGCGTCAACATATTCAATAACACTCTTCATTTCAGAGCCGTAAGCTCCGGCATTCATCATAACCGCTCCGCCAAGCGTTCCGGGAATCCCGTGTGCAAACTCAAAGCCTGTAAGAGAATTTACCTGTGCTTTGAGTGCAATGGAGGCAAGCCTTGCACCTGCCTCGGCATATAGTGAATCGCCGTCAATCTCTACGTTTGAAATTCTGCCGGAAAGCTTTATAACCAAGCCCTCAATCCCGTAATCTCCCACAAGCAAGTTAGAACCGTTGCCTATAACAAAATACGGTGCATCATATTCTTTGGCAAGCTCTGCCGCCTTTAGTATCTCATCAGAATTTTTCGGAAGTACCATTATATCTGCATTTCCACCTACTTTAAAGCTGGTATGAATATGCATCGGAACATCTTTGAATATTGAATCTTCATCAAAAATTCCGCTCAGTTTATTATATAAATCATCATATCTTTTATTTTCCATAAATCTACTCCGTTCAATATTGTGATTAACCAACACTCTTTGAGAAATCAAGAGTAATACCTTTTTTATTCTCTATATAGTTTATAAATCTTTCCGCATTTAAATTCATAATAAGCTCTTCGGGAAAATCTATATCCTCAAGCATCTTAACCGCTACGTCAAAATCTCCGATATCATAACAGAAATGCGAATCGGTGCTTACCACAATTTTAGCACCTATCTTCTTGCACATAAGTGCAATCTCACGGCAAATCTCCTGACTTCCCTCTCTGACAAGATATGAATGATTATTAATTTCTATACACTTATCAGCTTCCTTTGCGGCACGTATCACAACCTCGTGATTATATTGATAGCTTGGGTGTCCGCTGTGTCCCAAAATATCAACATACGGATTTTTTATCACATTAAGCCACGTCTTTGTATGCTCCTCAATACTCTTTGGCATATATACAGGGTCGTGAATTGACGCTATAAGAACATCCATTCGCTTAAGAATCCACTCGGGCAAATCAATATTTCCGTTAGTATCAAGTATATTAAGCTCTGCTCCCGCAAGATGCTTAAGCCCGTTAATAACCTTAGGCAAATTCGCAATAGTGGTAAAATGCCATATATGCGCCGAATCCACAAGACTTGGTGCGTGATTTGTTGTAACCAGCATTTCAAGTCCTTTTTTCTTTGCCGCTTCTATATTTTCAAGCAGTGTACTAAGTGCGTGTGTACTTACATTTGTATGCGTATGCGTATCTACAAGAATTCTCATCTGCAATTCTACTCCTTCTCATTCTTAATCACTAAAGGGTAATTTCCCGTTATAAAACGTTTTCAGTGCAAAAAATACTCCGTTTACTACTCCGCTCCCATAGACTCCATAATTCTCTTGTTTAGCTCCTCTGCCGCATTATAACCCATACGTTTCTGACGATTGTTCATTGCGGCAACCTCAAAAATAATCGCAAGGTTACGACCCGGCTTTACCGGAATTGTAAGCGACGGAACATCAATTCCCAAAATATTAGTATACTCATCCACAAGTCCGAGTCTGTCATACTGCTTGTCTTTCTGCCATGCTTCAAGATGAATTACAAGGTCCACTTTTTCCGTATCCTTAACAGCACCCATTCCGAATATCTTTTTAACATCAACAATTCCAATACCGCGTATTTCAATAAAGTGTCTGATAATATCCGGAGCCGAACCCACCAAAGACTTTGAAGATACCTTCTTAATCTCAACCGCATCATCCGCAACCAAACGATGACCTCTTTTCATAAGCTCAACCGCCGCCTCGCTTTTTCCGACTCCGCTCTCGCCGAGTATTAAAACGCCTTCGCCGTATACCTCAACCAAAACGCCGTGTCTTGTAATTCTTGGTGCAAGCTCTACATTAAGATATGCAATAAGGGCACTCATAAATGCCGATGTTGAATGTATTGTTCTAAGAAGCGGAACCTCATACTGCTTTGCAAGCTCCAGCATTTCGGGAAACACAGGTGCATCTCGTGTTATTATTACCGCAGGAACCTTTCTTTCAAACAATCTTTTAAGACTCTCAAAACGCTCTTCATTTGTCATCTCGGTAAGATAGGTATTCTCTACCACTCCAAATATCTGAATTCTGCTTGAATCAAAATAACTGAAAAATCCCGCAAGCTGAAGTCCGGGACGGTTTACATCCGTGCTCTCTATAAGTACGTCCTCTTCAGGTACATACAGACTCTCAAGCTTGAATTCTTTAATTATTTTAGACGTCTTAACCGAAAAAGCTGCCATATATCTATTACCTCTCTTTATTTAAGTGTATTAGGTATGGAATACATTCCACTTTAATTTAGTTATTATTAATTATTATTATACTATCTTTTATTATATTTTGCAATTAGGATTTAAAAATAAATAAATTTTAATAAAATTTCCCGAAAACACTTGCAAAATTTAATTTTTTCTGTTATAATACTTTAGGTTGATTATTTTTTATTTGAAAATGTGATTATATCATATCTTAAATGGTATTTTTATATTTTCCTATAATCAAAATATATTAAACGCATCAAATTAATTTTTAATTCCATTCTTGATTGCGTTAATTTATGGCATTTTGCCTTGTTAATTTAAAGATAATTTAAAACTGTGCTTAAATCCACAGTGAAATTCTTTTTCATGAACATAATAGGAGGTGTTAATACATGGCTAAATGTGAAGTTTGCGGCAAGGGCGTAACTTTCGGTATAAAGGTTTCGCACTCACACCGTCGTTCTAACAGAACTTGGAAACCAAATATAAGAAGAGTTAAGACAGTTGTCAACGGTACACCAAAGAAGGTATATGTTTGTTCTAGATGCCTACGTGCAGGAAAAGTTCAGAGAGCTGTTTAATTTGAAATTTAGTGGATAAGTTAAATATAACTAAAGGCAAGATGCTTCCGTAACCCTTATAAACGGAAGCATCTTTTTTATCTGTTTTTCCTTTTATCCTCTCTGAATTTTAAAACCGAGTATAAAAAAATCAAAAACAAAAGATATGCAGCAAACTGAAACCTGCTCGGCAATTTCAAATATGGATATAAAGCCGGAATATTTTTAAAGAAATACGCTGTTCTTAATATAAGCTCGATAAGCGGAGTTATAAAATATTTCAGAATAACAATTCCGATTTTGAAACTCATAATTTTAAAAAGCCATATCATATATCCTGTGCAGAACAAAATCGGTACTATAGGTATTACCCACAAATTCACAATCAGACCCGAAAATACTATATATCCGAAAAAGTATACCGAAAAATAAGCCGTTCCGAGAAAGCTTGATATAGTTACCGAGAATGAATTTGCAATAAAGCTTCCCGCAAAAGGTATTTTTGAGATTTGCAGCAGCTCACCTTTTATAAGCGGAGCAAATACAAGAATTGAAAGGCTTGATCCAAACGACAAAAGAAATGATATACTAAACAAAGTATATGGATTTATAAAAAGGATAATAAATGCCGCAATAAATAATGCCGTTATAGGGTCATTGTCACGACCTATAAGGTAAGCCGCTATAAATAAAATCAGCATTATTACCGCTCTCATAACCGACGGCGAAAATGATGCAACCGTCATAAACACAAGCAATACGGGAATTAAAATTATAAGTATAAGTTCCTTTTTGAATTTAACCATTCCAAGAATTACGCTCACCGCTGAAAACAAAATTGAAACGTGCATACCCGAAACTGCGGATATATGACTTATTCCCGATTTGGACATAGCATCCCTCAAAGGCTCAGACATACTGCTTTTATCTCCTGTAAGAATACTCTTAAGAAGCGCCCGGTAATCAGGACTGAAATTAAAGCAGTCATCAATCGCTTTACAAATGCTCTTTCTGATTCTGTCACCAAGAATAATAAATTTGTCTTTAAATTTGTAATCATAAGGCTTTAGACACAGTCTTACGTATTTAGAAAATCCCACAAGTGAAATTTCTTTCTGACGAAGATAAATATTATAATCAAAATCACCGTAATTTGTACTTGAATCGGGAATTGAAAAACTGCAGTAGGTTTCTATAACATCACCTGTATTTAGATTTAACGCACCGGGATATGTACAAAACATCTGAATATTTATATCGGATTCTTCTTCACCAAAAACAGTTCCCCTATCGGTATAAGAAATAAGTCTTCCTCCAAAGGATACGGAGGTTCTTTTAGAATTAAGCACAGGAGCGGACGTAACCAATATTTTTGAAAAGTAACTCCTATCCGCAAACCTATCAGCCTTACTGCTCTGAATATATTCTGCTGTTGTCATTCTTAAAAATCCGGAAACAAAAATTATACCGCACAACGCAGTTACACAAAAGAGTTTTATCACTCCTTTACATTTGTAAAGTCCCATTTTAATTCTGAATTTTTTAACTTTGACACGAAAGAGATTAAATGTTATAACCGAAACCATAAAAATAAAACTTATACTCACCAAACAAAATATAACGGAAAATACAAACTGCAAAGAAACTTTATCGGATAGCGCAAGACAGATGCCTGCTATAAAGGCAATACAAACCGGCACAAGGTATCTCTTAAAATTACTTATAAACTCAAGCACAGCCGTCACCGCCTATTTTAACGCAAAAAATATATTTCAGTCACTCAAAAGTATAATTTTTATTATTAATATTATAACAATTATATCATATAAAAAGAAAAAACGCAATAATTTTATGCGGCAGCGTTAGTGTCAAGTAAAAGTTGGCGAAATTTTTATTCATAAAATTATGTTTGTTG
>CAMCUJ010000032.1 GCA_945878965.1 uncultured Clostridia bacterium | reverse complement strand
AAAAAATCAAGTGGAACCCGCCGCCTAAGATGCGGGGGACATCTTGATTTAGTTACAGTTTTAAGCGTGGGTTTTGGTGCTTTCCTTTGCCACTGAGTTTTGTCGGCGCAGCCGACCAGGAATATTTCATTACGGCGGCTCATTGCCGCCGTGAGCAAAAGAGCGACCGGGAATACTTCATTACAGCAACAGCGTTGCCGTGGTAATGCGACCGCTGTCGCCCGCCGCGAGCAAAAAACTAAAAGTTTATTACTTTGGAACGGAACTTCACATTAAGCACCAGTCCTATTGCCAGAAGATTGGTAAGCATCGCTGAACCGCCGTAGCTGAAAAACGGGAGCGGTATTCCCGTAACCGGCATAATTCCGATACACATACCTATATTCTCAAATGTATGGAACGCAAACATTGTTGCAATTCCAACACATATATAACGTCCAAGACTGTTCCTTGAATGCTTGCCTATATAAAGTATTCTGAAAATTATAAGTGTAAGCAGAAGCATTACCGCAACAGCACCTATAAAACCAAGCTCCTCGCAAACTACCGAATATATAAAATCAGTATGCCTTTCGGGAAGCAGATTGTTAAACTGACTTGCACCTTCATAAAGTCCGCTGCCTGTAATCTGCCCCGAACCTACCGCAATTTTAGACTGAATTACATGATATCCCGTACCCGCCGGATCATTTTCGGGATTGAACAGATTTATAATCCTCTTCTTTTGATAATCCTTCAGGAAGAAAAACCACGCAATAGGTGTAAGTAACGCTGCGACTCCTACTCCGCTTAATATATATCTCCAGCCTATTTTGGCTACAAACATCATTGAAATTATCATAAACATAAAAACCATTGCCGTTCCGAAATCCGGCTGAAGAAGTATAAGTCCTATAATAATTCCCACATGAAGAAGAAGTCCTATTACATTACGTGGTCGGTTTATCTGATGCTCAACCATAGATAAATGCTTCGCAAACGTTATAACAAAGCCAAGCTTTACAATTTCCGCCGGCTGAATGCCTATAAGATTTCCAAATCTGAACCAGCTTCTTGCTCCGTTGTCCTTATAGCCTATTCCCGGAATTAATACAAGAATCAATAATAAAACACAAACAATAAAAATGTATCTTGATATTTTCGCTAAGTACTCATAATCAAGTATCATTAAAAGAAATATTCCGACAATGCCCAAAGCCATTGATATAGTCTGCACAAGCACATATTTAAAGGAATTTTCAGCGGCACTCGAAACCATAACTATTCCAAAAATTGCAGCCGCCATGGTTAAAAAGAATAATGTAAAATCAAAATTCTTTAAATCATTCTGCTTCTTTAAATTCTTATCTACCATTTCTCCGCTCCTATTATGATTTAAATTTCATACATACCTATTTTAATTAAATCGACTAAGTGCCACACCATCGCCTATCGGAACTACCGTTGTGTCAAACCTCTCATCCTCACTCAGCATTTTTATATATTGTCTTAAACGCCTTACAAGTGTTATTTTACGCCGTCTTAAAAGATCATCACTCGCCGTCATTCCCTTATACAAAACATTATCCGATATAAGAAGTCCGCCCTTTTTTAAAAGCCTTACCGAATGCTCAAAAAACTCCATATACTTACTCTTTGCCGCATCCATAAAGATAACGTCATACTCTCCTCTTAAATCCTTTAAAACCTCACAGGCATCGCCCTCAATAAGCGTAATCCTATCTTCGAGTCCTGCCCTTTTAAAGTTCTCTCTTGCAATTTCCGCCATATCGTGTGAAAGCTCTATTGTTGTAACCCTCCCGTTAACAGCTCTGCTCATTCGTATTGCGGAATAACCTATTGCAGAGCCTATTTCAAGAATATTTTCCGCACCGCATAGCTTTAATAATACCTCAATAAATCTTATACTCTCCGGCTGTGAAATCGGAACTTTATTAAGCCTTGCATATTCCTCAAGCTCTAAAAGCAATCCACTCTGCTCTTTAAGGTTATCCCTTAAATACCTTATTATATATTCATGATTTATATTATCGTCAATTAATCCTTCCTTCAAAACTAAAACTCCATTTCTGTTACTTGGACAATAACACATATTTTATAGCTAACGCCTCTTGCCGCTTAACCTCAACCGCCGCTTTGTATTCGTCTTACATTACTCATATGTTCTTCATCGGTTACCGAAAATACATTTTTCGTTCCATCAGATACAAAGAATAAATACTCTGTATTCTCCGGATAAAGTGCCGAAATAACCGACTTCTCACCCGGTGACGCTATAGGACCCTTTGGAAGTCCTTTATGAATATAAGTATTATACTCAGACTCTATCTTTACATCAGAATTACTTAAAATCGCCTTTCTTTCCTTGAGAATGTACTGAACAGTTGCACATGAGCTTAAAGTCATATCCTTTTTAATTCTGTTGTAAAATACAGAGGCAACCCTTGCTCTTTCACTATCATTTGCCGCTTCTCTCTCAACTATTGACGCCATTATAACTATTTCATCAAGCGTTTTCTCGGTTCCCGACTCAGAATAAAGCGGAATAACAGTTTCCGAAAACTTTTTCAGCATCTTATCTATAACGCTGTGTACGCTCTCTCCCTTATATATTTCATAGGTTGCCGGAAATAAATAGCCCTCAAGCCTGTATTCATTTCTCTTAATATTCCTTAAAAAATCATAATCAAATCTGCCTTTATCAGCTTCCTTTAAGAATTCTTCACGGCTTGCTATTCCCTTTTCCTCAACTAAATCCGCAATTTGTCTAAGCTCAAACCCCTCCGGAATTGTAAGCTTTATAAGGTCATTATTGCTAATCGGCGGCTCCTGCAGACGCTCTAAAATTTCCTTATAGCTCATATTGGTATTTACTATGTGATTTCCCTGCTGATATATGCTGTCCTCATCCTGTTTTGCAATCAGTCTGAAAATATTAGTGAATTTTATAATCCCCTCTTTATGAAGAATATCCGCAATTGATGTTATACCGCTTCCTGCCGGAATCGTTATATACACATCTCTTTCCTCATCAAACTTCCCGTATACATCAGAGTATATACTATAACCGCTGTAAAAAACTATCACAGCAACAAGACAAATAATAACCGTCATAGTTACCGACCGCTTTTTATATTTCATAAGCTTTTTCATTAGCTTTCTCCTAACATTTCATCTTTTGTACATCGCCTTGCAAAATAATTCAAACACATTCAAATTAAATTATAGATGTAACCGTTTACAACAACCATTACAATTGCTAAAAATACAGGCACACTGAACAACCCACCTATAGCTATTGAAAAATCATACTTACCCTTAACGGTTTTTCTTTTTCTGTTTATAACCATAAAAACTAAAAGTGCTGATATAAATAACAGAATAAACACTCCAAGCATTGAATATAATTCTTTGTCACTTAAAATTCCGCTTATGAAACGTCCCGCAACAAGTGCCGATGCATTACTGAATATATGATAAATTATAGGTGCCAAAAGCGAATTTGTCTTTATAAGAACATAACCTGTCATAAACCCAAGAAACAATATTCCTAAAACCTGACTGAATTTTGCGTGAAGCAATGCAAAAATAATTGTAGTGAAAATAAGTGCCGAACGTGTACTGTAATTCGCAAACGCTCCGAATACTATTCCCCTCATCCAAAGCTCCTCAAGTATTGCCGGAACTATTGCCATAAACAAAAGACCCATACAAAACTCCAACGTATTCTCCGCAATCGGAACCGCAGATGTAATATCTTTATTGAAAACTGTTTCCATTAGAATATTCATAGGAACATTAAGCAGCATCATTATAAATTGCCCACCAATTGCCATTAATGCAATAAATATAACATTAATTAATGAAATATTATTAATTCTGTACTCCGCCTTCATTGGTATAAGTGTAGGCTTTTTCGTAAACCTTGCATATATTAAAAGCGGGGGAAGAAACGTAATAAGCTCCTTTAAACCCATTATAATATATTTGTGAATATTAAACGGTATAAATGTAACTACAGTAGTAATCAGATATTCACTTATAATCTGCATAAATATTACCCAGAACAATATCCATTTAACACGCCCTATATGCTTTTTACAATCTATAAGCGTCATTGATAATCATACACCCCTGCTCACTGAATATAACATCTACAGGTACATCATCATTCTCGGCTGAAATTCTGCCGCAAATACAGTCCGAGAATTCAAATCCTACTTTAATTCCTGTATAATCCTCAAAAAAGCGGTCATAATATCCGGCACCATATCCAAGCCTAAATCCCAAGCTGTCAAATGCCGCTGCCGGAGTTATAACCGCATCAATCTCCGTTTTTTTAATTTCTTTAATTTCGCCGTTTATAATTTTCTCCTTATTTGGTTCCAATATATTATATGCACCTTCCGTAAGATGAGAAAAATCCGAAACGGAATACGTCTTAAGTGTTTTTGAAGCCACTTCGCATTTTGGAATTATAACTCTGCCCTTATCCTCAATTAATTTCTTTATCAATTTTTCGGTTCTTACTTCACTTTTTATAGAAACATATGCCATAACGGTATTAACACTCTCATACAGCTTACTTCCAAAAAAATGCTCAGCTATAACTTTACTTTTTAACTCTATATCCTCATTTGAAATCGAATTTCTTTTAGCCAAAAAATACTTTCTTTGCTCCGCCTTTGTAAGAGCTTCAATATTCATAAAACCAAATCCTTTATCTCACACGTGCATACACTGAACAAGCTTAAGAAGCTTATGTCCCTCGCCCGGCTTAAAGTAATCTACAACAGCACCACCGAAACGTATAGAAACTCCGGCTCCTCTTGCCGTAATTATATTTTTATCTACAGCAATATAATCATCACTTACATTTGCACCGTCTAAGCTATCTTCATATCCCGGGAAACAAGTTACATCTCTTCCCTTAAGAATTCCAAGCTCACCAAGTATCATAGGTGCTGCACAAATAGCTGCAATAAGCTTGTTATGATCATCACAATATTTTATAATATCAATAGCCTTCTCGCTGTTTTGAATATTAAGCGTTCCCGGCATTCCTCCCGGGAGAATTATTCCGTCTATAATATCTTTATTAATCTTATTAATAGGTATATCAACCTTAACGCAAACGCCGTGTGAGCCTGTAACAAAGTAATCATCACTTACTCCAACAGTCTGAATTTTTATATCCGCTCTTCGGATAATATCAAGTGCGGCTATTGCCTCTGTTTCCTCAAATCCCTCTGCCAACAACATATACAACATCTATATATCACCTATCTCCATATATTTAAGCAATATGCCCCAAATACTGTCATATTGCATTTTCAGCACTAACTTTTGTTTCGCTGAAAAATCAAATTTAATTTTCATTCTTATTTTTCATAACTGTAATCATAAACTTAGGAAGAGCCGCGAAACGTCCGATTCGGCTCGGCTGTTTCATAAGTCTGTAAAACCATTCTAAGTTCATCTTAATAAAAATATCAGGTGCACGCTTTACATTGCCGGCAAATACATCAACTGCTCCGCCAACTCCCATACAAAGCTTAACATTAAGCTTATCCCTATTGGCATAAATCCATTTTTCCTGCTTTGGTGCACCAAGGCATACAAGAAGCAATTTTGCACCGGAATTGTTTATCTTTTCAATTATTTCTTCTTCATCTTCCTCTTTAAAATAACCATGATGCGTTCCGGAAATCTTGAGTCCCTTATATTTAGCTTTAAGGTTTTCTGCTGCCGTTTCAGCCACGCCCGGCTTTGAACCAAACAAAAATACACCCTCGCCGCTGTGACTTATTTTTTCAAGAAGTCCGCAGGTTAAATCAAAACCCGCAACACGCTCCGGAAACGGATTTTTTAAAATTTTGGAAGCATATACAACTCCAATTCCGTCCGCCGTACACATATCCGCAGAATTCAGAATCTCTTTAAAGCTTTCATCATTGTATGCAGCCATAACTATTTCGGGGTTCGGTGTAAATATCATAGCTGTTCTGTCACTGTTATCTGTAACCAGTTTATATGCTTTATCAAGTGCAGTGTCAGCTGTTATATTATCAATCTTAACCCCAAGTATTTCTATGGTTTTTCTTTTAGTGTCCATATTTATTCCTCGCAAAATAACTTATTACTCTCTAAAGTATAGCACAACTATCTAACTTTTGCAAGTAGCTTAACTGTTAATTTAAAATTTATTAATAATTAATGGCATTCTATTGTTTCGCTCCGCCCTTTCTGAAGATTCATTAAGCGGCACAGCAGTATCGCAGTGCAGCATAACAAGCATCAATAGCCGCACAAAAGAAAACCGACTCCCATAACAGGAATCGGTTTTTATGTTAATGTTAATATTTATAATTCAAATGTATAAGTGAATTATTTATTATCTTCAGCTGTTGCGTCTTCTACAACAGGAGTTTCCTCAGCAGGAGTTTCCTCAACAGGAGCTTCTTCTACAGGAGCATTAGCAGCTTTAACTATCTTAAGAACTCTGTTAATAACTACAGCAGCCTCAGCACGTGTAGCATTAGCCTTAGGACCGAATGTTCCATTCTCATAACCTGTGATTACACCAAGGTTTGCAAGCTCTGCAACTGCAGCTTTTGCATAATCAGCGATATCAGCAGCATCTGCGAATGATGGAGCAGCTGTTCCATTTATCTTAAGAGCTCTGTAGATGATTGTAGCCATATCTTCACGGCTGATGTTCTGACCTACGCCGAACCACTCATCTGACATACCTGTAACAATACCGTTATTAAGAGCAGTAGCTATATATGGTACATAGTACTGACCTGCTTCAACATCGTTAAATGCTACAACTTCATCAACTAATTCAACGCCAAGAGCACCAACTATCATCTTAACGAACTGCTCACGTGTAACGTTTGCCATTGGAGCGAATTCTGTAGCTGAAGTACCGTTTACTATACCTGCTGCTGCAAGTTCATTGATATCAGCTGCTGCCCATGGTGCAAGCTCAGCAACATCAGCAAATGTTGATACAGGAGCCTGTGTTGGAGCTTCTGTAGGTTCAGCTGAAGCTGTAGGCTCAGTTGAAGCTGTAGGCTCAGTTGAAGCTGATGGAGATGGGCTTGATGATGGAACGCTACCACCGCCTGATACAGGAGTTGTAGCAGATGTACCGCTTGACTTACTCTTAACTTCAACTACTTTTTCTGTTCCGGCATCTGTAACAGGACATTCCTTATCACCAATAACTACTGAGTAAGCAACAGAAATTGTTACCTTATCACCCTTTACAACGCCTTCAAGCGCAGCCATTCTTGTTGTAACTTTAGTTTCGCCCTTAGCGAACTCTACAGTAACAGGTGCACTTACTTCAGCATCACCCTTAGTTATTGTAACCTTAGCTTTACCGTCATAGTCAGCATATTTACGTGTTAATGTAAGATCAAATTCCTTTGTTGCTCTGATTGTAGGCTCTGTAACTATGATTGTATCATTAAGTGCAACAACGCTGTCTGTAGCGCCTAATAAATCACCTACAGTCTTATCAGTCGGAATACTTTCTTTAACTGTATCGCTTGCTGCAAGCTTATCGCCAAGTGAAGCCTTTTCAGACTCAGAAAGACTATCAATCATATCCTTGATTTCCTTAACCAATTCTACGTCCTCTTTAGTTAAAGTAGACTCTATGGCATCAAAAATCTTATTAACAATGTCTTTATCCTTTGCGATAATCTCTTCAAACTTTTTAACTACATCATCAGCTGTAACCTTGCTTGGCTCAGATGGAGCAACTGAAGGCTCTACTGAAGGCTCTACAGATGGAGCAACTGATGGCTCAACTGAAGGCTCTACAGATGGAGCAACTGATGGCTCTACAGATGGAGCCTCTGATGGAGTTGTGCTTTCCTGAGGCTGTGCATTCTTGTCTACATTAATCAATAACTCATACGGAGTTTCATTAGACAAAGTCTTACCGGCTGTTGTAGCTGCTGCAACATAAGGAACTGTAAACTTGTACTGACCATCTGCAACATTATCTTTAACTGTAACATTAAATACTGCAAAATCAGAACCCGGTATAATCTTGAAAGCAGATGTATCACCAAGAGCTATCTTGTTTTCAGCCGCATTTATAGTACATAAATCCGAGTATAGTGCAAAAGGAACTGCTTTTCTACCCTCATCAGTATATGCATCGTCTTCTGCAATTGCACAAACTAAATCAAATTTGTCTACATCATATTTAATCTCTGATAAAAATAGACCAACATTTAATGCCTGTGCAGAATCTTTTACACCCGAAAGCTTTAGTGCAAGAGTGAATGTTTCGCCCGGAGCAACTGTTTGTGTACTTGCCTCAAGTTTTGCATTAACTAGATCATCATCCGCAATATCAGTAGCTACAACAGCTGTAGCATCAGGAACTGACATTACCGCAGCAAATGCATTAAGTGACATTGTGCTTAATAGCATCGCAGCACTTACAGCTATAGCTGCAATACGTTTAAAATTTCTCATTATTATTTACCCCTTTCGTTATGGTAATTTTATTTTTTTAATTTCTCTGCCCTGTTATCAGGGCAGAGACTAATAGTTTTTAAATTTTTCCGATTAATCTTCAACCATAGTGATTTCTATACCGTAAACACATACACCGCCTGCAGGACAAGATATATATATCTCAGTCGGTTTTTCTCCTGTGTATTCAGCCATTCTGTAAGCTATACCTGTAGCACTGTCGATTACCGGAAGTGATCCCTGGCTTACAAGTGGTGCATCAGGGAAATCTCCCGGATTTAGAACTGTTCCGTCAGCTGTTGAAATAGTTACAAGTCTGCCCTTATTCTCCGGTGAAATTACACCGATTGAACAAGGTCCGCTTACCTTAACACCTATAACCTTTTCAAATGGGCCAGTTAGCTTTTCTTCCTGACCTGTAAGAGTTGTTAAATCGACCTCATTACCGTCTTTATCATAACCAACTGTTATGCCGTTAGCTATATAATCAGTTTCAAGCTCTCTGATTCTGATTTCACGCGAAACCTTGCCATCTTCAGCCTTTTTCAAATAAACATTGCTTTTTCCATCAGCTGTCTTTAGCATCATTCCTTCAAACAAGCTTGAATATGCGCTGCCTATACCATAATTAAATGATGTAGTCAATGAACCAACAGTTCCTGTTTTATCATTATTTCTTGTGCTGTACTCAAGCTTACCACCATTGCCGTCGCCGGGATTATTGTCCTGCCATTCAAGGTCTCTTGAAGGATCCATATAAATTGTAAGTCCGCCGAAGCTTACTGTTTCATCAAAATTAGCACTGTTGTTTGGTACATTATTGATATCAAAAGCTGAACCCACTTCTGAGAAGTTGAAGAATTTAGATGATGTTACTACATCCTGACATTCGCCCTTTGTCCAAGGAACATCAGAAGTATCTACCTCAGGAAGAACTATACTTTGTTCTGCTAACGCAAAAGTCGGATCGCTTACATAAAGATTTGTTTCTAATGTCTGAGTACCCTTTGTCATTATATCCGCTTTTGTTACACCAATTGTAGTATTTGCAGCAACTACTGCTTCTGTTAAAACAGGATCAATCGTAATCTCCTTTGAACCTACAACTTTACCATCAATGTCAGTGGCATACATTTTAACTGTATTTGTTGTTGTATCAAGCTCAAAGAAAAGATCATACCAAGTATTAGGCTTTAATATTATTGTTGTATCTATACTTTCAGGGTTTGCAGTATCTGTTTCAGACTTATACTTAAAATAATTCTTATATACAAGCTGATAATTATTTCCGCTGACAGCAGTCGTAATTTCCGCAAAT
>CAMCUJ010000031.1 GCA_945878965.1 uncultured Clostridia bacterium | reverse complement strand
GAACCCGCGACGTTCACCTTGGCAAGGTGACGCTCTACCACTGAGCCACTCCCGCTTGATTATATATTTATTATATTCAGAATATCTATAAATGTTACAAATATTCTTATGGTGCCTCCGGGCGGAATCGAACCACCGACACGAGGATTTTCAGTCCTCTGCTCTACCGACTGAGCTACAGAGGCATATGAGGCAAAAAAAATTAACTGGCGATCCGGATGGGGTTCGAACCCACGACCTCCAGCGTGACAGGCTGGCATTCTAACCAACTGAACTACCGGACCGCATGATGTGGTGGGCACAACAGGGCTCGAACCTGTGACCCTCTGCTTGTAAGGCAGATGCTCTCCCAGCTGAGCTATGCGCCCACATCATTTTGTTGAAACCTTTTTGGTTTCAACCGCTGTATCTCTCAGCGACATTAGTTATTATACTATCATCAGCTTAAAAAGTCAAGACCGTAAACACCTGTTATTCCGTTTTACATAGATTTAACACCCGATTAACTCCCTTTTGCTCAATTTTGCTCTCTTTTTCTCTTGAATTCATATTATAGACTTTATTCAATTATACATACTTTTATTTTTCAAGCGAAAGTAAAATCTTCTCCATCTCACTCTGTGTTTTTGCGGTATTAATTCTGTTTCTAAGCTCTGCACCACCCTTTAAACCCTTAAGATACCACGCAATATGCTTTCTGCCCTCTAAAACACCTCTATGCTCACCCTTGAACTTAACAAGCAGATTAAGATGCTTAAGAGCCGTTTCAATGCGTTCCTCAAGACTCGGCGGAGTTTTGCTTTCTCCCGTATTAAGATAATGTATAACCTCATCAAACACCCATGGATTTCCCTCAGCGGCACGACCTATCATAACTGCACTGCAGCCTGTGTAATCAAGCATATGCTTAGCACTTTTTCCATCTTTAACATCTCCGTTACCTATAACAGGAATATTAACTGCCTCTGCAACCTGTTTAATTATATCAAGATCGGCATTTCCGCTGTAATATTGCTCCCTTGTTCTTCCGTGAACAGTAACGGCGCTTGCTCCGCTCTGCTCTGCAATTTCAGCCACCTCAACCGCATTTATAAGGCTGTCGTTAACTCCTTTTCGGATTTTAACCGTAACAGGAACCTTTGACGCATTAACTACTGCCTCAACTATTTTCCCGATTAAATCCGGATTCTTCATTAATGCCGAACCGTCGCCGTTATTGAATATTTTAGGTGCGGGACAGCCCATATTTATATCCACAATTTCCGCTCCGCTCTCTGAGGCTTTATACGCAATCTGTGCAAGAATTTCCGGCTCATGCCCGAATATTTGTGCCGCAACAGGCTTTTCATCCTCCGCAATCTCAAGCAAATTTTCAGTCTTTTTATTCTTATACAAAAGACCCTTGCCGGATACCATCTCTGTATACATAAGTGCCGCACCGTGCGGTTTTGTTATAATTCTGAATGCCATATCGGTAACCCCTGCCATCGGAGCAAGTATTACATTGTTTTCAAACTCTTTGTTTCCTATTTTGAATTTTTCCATATCTTCTTTCCTTATTAATTATTATTGTCAGAGATAATTATAACCGAGTTTTTTTTATCTGTCAAATACAAAGTTTGGGTTGACAACAGTTAATATAAAGCGTATAATTGAAATAAGGCAAATTGCAGAATTTAACTGCACACAGTCTTTAATAAACTCAGAAAGAGGGATTTTACAATGGAAAAAGATATGAATTGTATGTATTGCAGTGAAAACGAAAAGCTTGACAGTCTTATGATATACATAGCTGACCTTGGTGTTTCAAAGCTATACCTATTTAAAGAACAGACTTACTACGGAAGATGTGTTCTTGCATACAAAGGACACGTAAAAGAGCTTTACGAGCTAAGCGATGATGAGAGTGCAAAATTCACAAAGGATATCTGTACTGCCGCAAAAGCAATTGCAAAGGCAGTGAACCCTGAAAAAATGAACTACGGAATGTACAGCGACAAGCTTCCGCATCTTCACTGTCACTTAGTGCCAAAACAGGTTGACGGATATTCATTCGGCGGAACTTTTGATATGAATGTTGAACCTCCTAAGTATCTTTCAGACAGTGAATACGCTGAAATAATTTCAAAAATCAAAGAAAATCTTTAATGAATAGTGCGACAACGGATAGGGCCTTAGCGCAAAAAGAAAAGAACATCGACAGCGTTCGCTGTCGCACAAACAATCACAATTAAGAAATGTAAAGTTTTAGTTGTTACAAGATACTACCGGTCTGTAACATCTTAATATTAAAAACGTCTTTATGCACACAACTATTGTGACATTAAAGACGTTTTTCACTATATTAAATTATTTCTTAAGCAATTCCTGAAGAGATTGAGTTCCCTCATCTAAATGCTGTGCTGTTTTTTCAGCATTGTAAGATATTTGGGCATTTTGCTGTGCAACCTGTGCAATCTGATTTATGCTGTCAGAAATCTCGGTAAATGCCTCTGCCTGTTTTTCGGAAACCTCCGAGATATTATCAATCAGCTTATTACTCTCGCTTACTCCTTCTATCATAGCCTTAAGCTGCTGAGCCGTTTCATTAGCAATATTTGCACCGTCAGAAACCGCATTCATGGTTTCCTCAATAAGAACAGTCGTTCCGTTTACAGCATCAGCACTCTTAGTTGCAAGAGTTCTTACTTCATCCGCTACAACCGCAAAGCCCTTGCCGTGCTCACCCGCACTTGCCGCTTCAACTGCCGCATTAAGTGCAAGAATATTAGTCTGGAATGATATATCCTCAATTGTCTTAACAATCTTTCCGATTTTAGTTGAAGATTCCTGAATTTTCGCCATAGCCTTTTCAAGCTCTTTAAGCTTTTGCGCTCCTTGATCAAGATTTGCTGTAGTTTCATCAGAAATATTCTTCGCATTCTTAGCCGCATCCGCACTATCCTTAATCTGCTGTGAAATTGAAACAACGGATGCCGAAATTTCTTCAACAGTAGCCGCCTGAGTTGAAGAACCTGCCGAAAGCTTTGTCGCTATCTCCTTCATATCCGCAGAACGACTGCTTACATCTTCGGAAATCAGATTAATCTTCTTAAATAAATTTCTCTGTTCTTCATTGAGCTTAAATGTTTCGCTCATGTTCTCTTTAATGTTTGAAAGCATTGCATTAATTCCCTGACTAAGCGTTGCATACTCAGGGCAGGTATTTACATCAACCGTAACATCAAGATCACCGCCGGAAATAACTTTCATCTTATTAAGAATCTCGTTAATACCTTTAATAATTATATTCTGCATTACAGAATTAATTAATGCAATAATAACTCCAAGCATAATCAAAATAGCTAAAACAAACACTATAAGAAGTGCTGTTCTTCCGCTGTAAACCTCACTCTTAGGTATTGCCGCAATAATTATATAATCATCATTCTCACCGCTGTAACAGTATGTATTTTCACCATCAATTTTTGCAAACTTTGCAGCACCCGACTTAAATATCTTTTCATCAGTACATATCTCCGACGAAGCTTTGCCTATCAAGCCTTCATTCTTATGTGCAACAACTTTATTATTTTTCTTTGAAACAGCAAAAACATAACCGTTCTTTCCAACCGTAAATGTTTTAAGAACATTTGAAATACTGTTGGCTTCAACCGCTTCAGCAAGGCGTTCGGGTGTTACTCCAACCTGAACTATACCCTTCTTATCAGTTCTTGCAACGCCTATGTACTGAAACATTTTTCCTTCAGCTCCGTTAGGCTGAGGATTCTGTGCAATCTTTAAATCAGAATCCTTAAGTATAGGCATAAATTCCTTAGTCTGCTCACTTGTTGCAAAATCAAAACCGAAATATTCGGGTACTGTTCCCCAGTAAATAACACCTTTATCATCAGTCACATGAAGTTCTTCAACATTAAGTATCTTTGCAATCTCATCAAGCTTTGCCGAATCATTAATTATAGACGGATTAATTTTAATCATTTCAGCAAAAGTGTCCGCCTTTAAAATAAATTCTTCATTTAGCTGTTTTGTAAGCTTTGAAATCTCAATATTATTTGATTCTATCCTTTTCTCAACATCTTCAACACGCATCTTTGCAGTGTCCTTGGCACTATTAACCATAACAAAGCTCTGAACCGCAAATACAACAATAATCATAAAAACGAATGAAATTACAGATGCAATAACAATTCTTTTAGTAAGTACCTTTTTCATTTTCAATCCCTCCACTTGAATTATATGATTAAATCACTAATATTGATATTTTATTCAAGATAATCCTTGAGCTTTTTACTTCGGCTCGGATGACGTAATTTTCGTAAAGCCTTAGCCTCAATCTGGCGAATTCTCTCACGAGTAACGTCAAATTCCTTGCCAACCTCCTCAAGAGTTCTTGCTCGCCCGTCATCAAGTCCGAATCTTAAGCGAAGCACCTTTTCTTCTCTCGGAGTCAAGGTTTTAAGAACATTAACAAGCTGTTCCTTAAGCAGAGTAAATGTAGCCGCCTCAGACGGAGCCGGTGCATCATCGTCTTGAATAAAATCTCCAAGATGACTGTCCTCCTCCTCACCTATAGGTGTTTCAAGCGACACAGGCTCAAGTGCAATTTTCATAATTTCGCCAACCTTATCAAGCGGCATATGAAGCTCACTTGCAATTTCCTCGGGAGATGGGTCACGTCCGTATTCCTGCACAAGCTGTCTTTTAATTCGTGTAAGCTTGTTTATAGTTTCAACCATATGAACAGGTATTCTTATAGTTCTTGCCTGGTCGGCAATTGCACGGGTTATTGCCTGACGTATCCACCATGTAGCATACGTACTGAATTTATAGCCCTTTTTATAGTCGAACTTCTCAACCGCCTTTATAAGACCTAAATTTCCCTCCTGAATTAAATCAAGAAACAACATTCCACGACCCAAATATCTTTTTGCAATACTTACAACAAGACGAAGATTAGCCTCTGCAAGTCTTTGCTTTGCATCAAGGTCACCCTCTTCAGACATTCTTCGTGCAAGCTCCGCTTCCTCTGCTCCTTTAAGCAGCGGAACCTTTCCTATCTCCTTAAGATACATTCTTACAGGGTCATCTATACTTACACCCTCAGGAACAGATAAATCTGCAAGCTCGTCCTCTGTAATGTTTAAGTCTTCCTCAACTATATTAAGCTCAGCATCCATATTTCCTACTACTTCGATACCCTGCTTTTCCAAATATTCGTATATTTTTTCTATCTGGTCAGGATTAAGCTCAATTGCCGCAAGCTTTGCGGTTATGGTTTCATAGGTAAGAATTCCGTTTTTCTTTCCCTCTTCCAAAAGCTCGTGCAGCATCTGTTTTTTACTTTGAATATTATCAGACATTATGACTTCCTCCTTTCCCTTTTTTAATACGCTTAAGTTCTTCGGTTATCTTCTGCAATTTATCCAAATCTCCTTCTTGTATTGCAATTTTCTCTTCACATTGTCTTTTATATTGTTTAATTATTTCTAAAGGTCTTTTTGCCGCCATTCGCTTGTCCTCAACATTCTTGTCATCAGACAATATCTCGGATATTCTTCCGATTTCACTTCCGTCCTCAAACTCCGACAACACCTCTGAAATACTAATCAAACCTTTTTCTTCATAAATATTATATATTTTTTTTGCAAGCCTTATATGTAATTCATCCGAAAAATCCTCAGGTGAAATTTCATTTTTGATTGCCATAAATGCATTCTTATCACACATAAGACTAAGTAAAAGCTTTTCGGCATTAAATACCTTCATAAACTTCAAATCACGTCTTCCGCCTGTCCGACGTTCATAATTCATACGTTCATTCCTTTTCTCACGCTCTGAGCTTATCTTCATCTGCTTTCTGCGAATATTATCTACAACACTCATTACAGAACCGGACGTAATATCAAGCCGCACTGCAAAACGCTTAATATAAAGCTCACGTTCAACCTCATTCTCAACAAAAGCGAAAATCTCAGCGGCACGTTCAATAAATTCAAGCTTTTGTTCGGGGTTTTCAAGGTTATATTCTCTCTCAATCTCGGATATTTTATACTCAATAAGTCCTTTTGACTCATCTATAAGCATCTTAAACGCTTCGGCACCACGCTTATTTATAAACTCATCAGGATCCTTTCCGTTCGTAACGGTAAGCACCGAAACCTTAACTCCGACATTATATAGTATATCTCCGGCACGTATTGCCGCCTTTCGTCCCGGGTCATCGCTGTCATAGCAAAGCACCGCCTTTTTTGTATACCTTTTAATAAGACGTGCCTGCTGTTCTGTAAGTGCCGTTCCAAGCGATGCAACCGCATTCCTAAATCCGCTTTGATGAAGCGATACTACATCCATATATCCCTCCATCAGCAAAATTCCGCCGCTGCAAAAATTCTTTGCAATATTCATAGCAAAAAGATGCTCGCTCTTTTTATATGCCGGTGTGTCCGGAGAATTAAGATACTTTGGTGCATTCTCCTTATCCGCAATTATCCTGCCTCCAAACGCAATAACATTGCCTCTTACATCAATTATCGGGAAAATCAGCCTGTCCCTGAATTTATCATAGTAACCGCCCTTTTCACGTTTTACGGAGAGTCCCGCTTCGCATATCTGTTCATCTCTGTAACCAAGACTCTTAAGATGATTTATAAGGTCATCGCCTTTAGGCGATGCATAACCCATTCCAAAGCTTTTTATGGTGCTTGCCGAAACATTTCGGCGGTTTAAATATTCAAGCACGGACTTATTCTCCAAAGACTTGAGATTATGGTGAAAAAACAATGCCGCCTCTTTGTTAATTTCATAGATTGTATGCCGTTTATTATTATTTACAGACTGTGCCGTACGTTCGGAAACCGAACGTTTTTCCGGAAACGGAATCCTTACTCTATCAGCAAGCATTCTCAATGCATCCATAAAATCAAGGTTTTCCTTTTGCATTATAAAGTGTATAACCGTACCGCCCGCTCCGCAACCAAAGCAATGAAACAGTTGTTTATCCGGAGATACCGAAAATGACGGCGTTTTTTTATCGTTATGAAGAGGACATAACGCCTGGTATCTGTTCCCGACTCTTTTAAGAGTCGTATACTGTGATATGACCTCTACGATATCGTTTTTTTCTATTACTTCATCAACAAAATCCTGAAACTCCGATGATGACGCCACCATTTCCACCTCCAACTCCCATTATATCTATATGGGTAAATTTTTAAACAACCTTTTTTATCATTTCGACATTGTATTTCTTTTTCCTCTTAATTTATCTGAACTTTTATTTATTATTTTAATTTCAGTCAATATGCTGTAATCATAACATATAATATCTATAATTTTTAAACTATTTAACATATATAATTATCAGATAGACCACGGACTTGGCAAAAACAGTTCATTATATTTAGTTATTATAAAATTATCCGTCATTCCCGAAATATAATCCGTAACCATTATATGCTTATCGTCTGTATTGCTTATTATCCTTGAATTTTCCGGAATAAGATCAATATTATCAAGCAATCTGTTATAGAGATTATTTATAGTATAATGAACCTTTTCCTCCTCATACTTAAGTTCCTTTGTATAATACACGTTTTTAAACATAAACTCTCTCAGCTTCATCATAGCGTCAAATATTTCAGGCTCCATCTCTACCTTATCTTTTCCAAAGCTGTATTTTAAAATACCTAAAATCATAGTATCTATGCGTTTTGAGTGTGTATTTCCGAGTATTTTGCTCAATTCCTTCGGAATATCCTCCTCAGTAAGAATACCGCCTCTTTTTGCATCATCTATATCATGATTTATATATGCAATCTTATCCGCAAACTTTATAACAACGCCCTCAAGGGTTGACGGCTGATTATTGCCGTTATGATTTAAAATTCCGTCCCGAACCTCATATGTAAGATTAAGACCGCCGTTTCCTTCAAGCACATCAACAACTCTTAGGCTGTTTTCGTTATGCTTAAAGCCGTACGGTGAAATCTTGTTAAGTGCATTTTCTCCGGCATGCCCGAACGGAGTATGCCCCAAATCATGCCCAAGCGCTATCGCCTCTGTTAAATCCTCATTTAAATTAAGAGCTCTTGAAATAGTTCTTGCAATCTGCGATACCTGAAGAGTATGCGTAAGCCTTGTCTGATAATGGTCATCCTTAGGAGTCAAAAACACCTGTGTCTTATGCTTTAAACGCTTGAATGACTTAGAATGAATTATTCTGTCCCTGTCACGCTGAAACTCGGTTCTTACACTGCATTTATCTATATTGTTAATTCTCCCCATCGTATTTTTACTTCTGCACGCATAGGGCGAAAGATACTCCTCTTCACGATTTTCTATCATCTCACGAAAGTTCATTATAATAAACCCCCTTAATTTAATTCTTAATTAGTTTGTAGTATTATTTTTCTACACTCATTTTTTGTTTCCTCTCAATATTGACAAATTGGGTATTATAGTTTATAATTTCTATAGAATAATATGAATTAAATTTCAACTCGGAAAGGCATACAATATATGAAGAAGCTTCCTAAACTTTCAGAAAGACTGCAGGCTATTGCAGATATGGTTCCATACGGTTCAGCCGTTGCCGACATCGGAACCGACCACGCATATATACCGGTATATCTTACAAACAAGGGAATATCAAAATTTGCTTATGCCTCCGATGTAAAAAAAGGACCGCTTCTTCGTGCAAAATCAACTATACGGGAATTTGATGCTCAACGTGCGGTTGAAACAAGAATGGGCAACGGTCTTGAAAGCATAAAATGCGGCGAAGCGGATACTGTAATAATTGCCGGAATGGGCGGAATACTTATAAGTAACATTTTAGATAATTCAAAAGACGTTCTTTCGGAGGTTAAAACACTAATTCTTCAGCCTATGACCGCTGTTTATGAGCTGAGAAAATATCTTTATGAAAATGATTACACTGTATCGGATGAAATATTGGTTAAAGAAGAAAACAAGCTTTATACCGTAATTAAAGCAATTCACGGAAAGGATGACGTTCAAAGCGAATTACAGCTTCATATCGGAAAGAAGCTGATTGAAAATAATGATAAGCTTCTGCCTGAGCTTTTAAACAAATATATAAATAAGCTGACCAAACAGATTAACGGGCTTTCCTTTGCCGAAGTTACCGAGGAACGCAGTTTGAAACTTAAATCCTGCAAGAATCTGCTGGCTCAGATAAATTCAATTTATAACTCGTAATGCATAGTTATAAAGAAAGGAACATAACACTATGATAAAGCTGAAAGATATAATTGAAAAATTAGAGAAGCTTGCTCCGCCGTCCCTTGCGGAAAAATGGGATAATGTAGGCTTAATGATAGGCGACTTTGACCAGCCTGTACGAAACATTTACGTCTGTCTTGACGTTACATCGGAGAACGTACAAAAAGCCATAGATTTCGGAGCAGATTTAATAATTTCACATCATCCTCTTTTGTTCAAGCCTCTTAAAAGAGTTGTAGAAAGCGATGTAAACGGCGGAATTATCAGACTTCTTATCAGAAATAATATTTCCGTTTACAGTATGCACACAAACTTTGACAAGGCTGACGGAGGTATGAATGATTTGCTTGCCGAAAAACTCGGACTATGTGAAATACGCAAATACGACGAAAGCGAATGTCTTGACGAGCTTATGAATCCTACCGAAAACATTGGCAGAGTCGGTATTCTTAAGGAGTCCTTGACTATGGAGGAATTTGCAAACATGGTAAGTGCAAGCCTTAACTGCAGCAATATAAAATTTGTCGGCGATCCGTGCGACAGTGTTAAAACAGTTGCAGTTTGCAGCGGAGCCGGCGGAGATTGTATTTACAACGCTTACAGAAGCGGCGCCGACGTTTATGTAACCTCCGATGTCCGTCATCACGAGGCTCAGCTTGCAAGTGAGCTTGGAATAGGTCTGATTGATGCAGGTCATTTTGAAACCGAAAACATATTCTGTGAATTTCTTCTTTCATTCCTTTTGAATGAATTTGCAGATGTAAATGTAAGAATTTCAAATGTAACTTCTTTCTTTTCTTAAGATATTTA
>CAMCUJ010000030.1 GCA_945878965.1 uncultured Clostridia bacterium | reverse complement strand
GCCGACTCGTTGTCAGCGTGTGAAAAAAAAAGACGATTCAACTTATATGAACCGTCCTATAATTAAATATTAAATATCTGAAACTCAGTTTTAAACAAGTACAGTTCTACCGCTTCTATTAAACTCTTTGCAACCAAAATAACCGTAGCTAAAATAAAATTTTTCACTAAAGTAAAAGAAATATTCCATTGCAAAAATTAAAGATTTAATAGTATTTCTCATAGAAATATGTCCTTTCAAAAACTTAACGAATATATTATACACCTTTAATTTTAAAAATGCAAGTATTTTTTAAAAATTTCAATAAACTTTTTAAAAACCAAAGCACAAAATTCAAATTACATAATCAAAATTCCG
This sequence comes from uncultured Clostridia bacterium, assembly GCA_945878965.1. Classification (GTDB taxonomy): domain Bacteria; phylum Bacillota; class Clostridia; order Monoglobales; family Monoglobaceae; genus CAMCUJ01. The sequence goes on along the minus strand of CAMCUJ010000030.1, from coordinate 10,027 downwards.
CATTCTCTGCATTCTTCAATCATTTCATCAGGCCAAGATGAAACCTGTACCTCTCCTATATGAGCCTTTTTAAGAAGGAACATACAAATTCTTGACTGACCAAGACCGCCGCCTATTGTATATGGAAGTCTTCCCGAAATCAAATCCTTATGAAATTGTAAATTCAATCTGTCCTCGCACGAAAGTTCTTTTAGCTGAGCCTTTAGTGATTCCTCGGAAACACGTATTCCCATACTTGAAACTTCAAATGCAACATCTATAACGGAATTATAAAAAATTATGTCACCGTTTAAATTCCAATCATCATAATCCGGTGCTCTGCCGTCATGTCTTTCTCCTGATTTTAAAAGTCCGCCAATCTGCATAACAAATATAGCTTTTTTATTTTTAACGTATTCGTATTCTCTTTCCTTTGGAGTAAGACCCGGATACATATCCTCAAGCTCCTGTGATGTAACAAAGGTTATTTCCTCAGGAAGCTCCGGCTCTATCTGTGGATACAACGTGTTTATGTATTTTTCAGTCATTTTAAAAACATTAAATATTTTTCTTACCGTATGACGAAGCGTATGCATAGTTCTGTCATTCTTGTTTATAATCTTTTCCCAGTCCCACTGGTCAACATATATAGAATGAATGTTGTCTGTAATTTCGTCACGTCTTATAGCGTTCATATCGGTATAAAGACCGGTTCCCTCTTCAAAATTATAAACCTTAAGAGCATTTCTTTTCCACTTTGCAAGGGAATGCACAATCTGAAGCTGTTTTCCTGTTTCTAAAACATCAAATGCAACCGGACGCTCAACGCCGTTTAAATCGTCATTAAGACCTGTTTCCGGCGACACAAAAAGCGGCGCAGACACACGGCTTAAGTGAAGCTCTCTTGCAAGATTTGCCTCGAAGTAATCCTTTACTGCTTTTATTGCAGTTTCTGTTTCCTTTAAGTCAAGAAGCGGTTTATATCCGCTCGGCTTAATAATATCAGCCATTTTATTCAACACATCCTTAATTTTTAATTTTACTATACTTTTACATCTGTCTTTTCTCTTTAAATAGCTAATGTGATAATTATAGCATACATATTATAAATTTGCAAGTAGGATTTTAATAAATAAATATTTTTTAAATTTCTCTTTACAATTTCTCTTTTTTTGTGATATAATAATCTCTATGCTTTATTAAGCAATTAATTAACATACATAACTAATGTACTAAACGGAGGGATTTACAGTGCCAAGAAAAACAGAGTACGGAAATGACAGCATATCTTCACTTAAAGGTGCTGACAGAGTGCGAAAAAGACCTGCTGTAATTTTTGGTTCTGACGGAATAGAAGGCTGTCAGCATTCAGTATTTGAAATACTATCAAACTCTATTGACGAGGCAAGAGAGGGATACGGTCGCGAAATAATAGTTACGAGATACGCCGATAAATCAATTGAAGTTGAAGATTTCGGGCGAGGAGTTCCTGTAGATTACAACCAAAGAGAGGAACGCTTCAACTGGGAGCTTGTATTCTGTGAATTATATGCCGGCGGAAAATACAATAACAATTCAAGCGAAAATTATGAATTCAGCTTAGGACTTAACGGTCTCGGAAGCTGTGCGACTCAATACAGCTCCGAATATATGAATGTTTTCGTTAATCGTGACGGCTTTGAATACGAGCTTCACTTTGAAAAAGGCGAAAACATCGGCGGACTTAAAAAAACTAAGAAAAAATACGAAAGCACCGGAACTAAAATTCACTGGAAACCCGACCTTGACGTATTTACAGATATAAACATACCTCTTGAGTACTATACCGATGTTATAAAAAAACAGGCGGTTGTAAATTCGGGCATAAAATTTATACTTCGCAATGAAACCGAAAACGGTGAATTTGAAGAATTTGAATATCTTTACGATAACGGAATCATAGACTATGTAAATGAGCTTTCGGAAGGTCAGGCGAAAACTGCAATTCATTTTATCGAAGCCGAAAGACGAGGCCGTGACCGTGCGGACAAGCCGGAATATAAGGTCAAAATGAGCTTTGCTTTCTGTATGTGCCCAACAATAAACGTTCTTGAATATTACCATAATTCAAGCTTTCTTGAATATGGCGGCTCCCCTGATAAGGCTGTAAAGAACGCTTTCGTTTATGCTATTGATAAATATATCAGAGCAAATGGTAATTATGTAAAAAATGAGTCTAAAATTACTTTTGCGGACGTACAGGATGCATTAATACTTGTAAGTAATTCATTTTCCACAATAACGAGTTATGAGAACCAAACCAAGAAAGCTATTACAAACAAATTCATACAGGAATCAATGACTGAGTTTTTAAGGGAACAGCTTGACATATATTTTATTGAAAATAAGATGGACGCAGATAAATTGTGCCAGCAGGTTCTTATTAACAAAAGAAGCCGTGAAGACGCCGAAAAGACAAGAATTAATGTAAAGAAAAAACTCAGCGGAACCATTGATGCGGTAAACCGAATAAAGAAGTTTGTTGACTGCAGAAGCAAGGACAAGAGTAAACGTGAGGTTTACATAGTTGAGGGTGATTCGGCACTTGGCTCATGTAAGCTTGGACGTGACAGTGAGTTTCAAGCTATAATGGCTATACGAGGAAAGATTCTCAATTGTCTGAAAGCGGATTACAACAAGATTTTTAAGAGTGATATTATAATAGATTTACTTAAGGTTCTCGGCTGCGGAGTTGAGATAAGCTCAAAGCACAACAAGGAATTAAATTCATTCAGCATAGATAATTTAAGATGGAACAAAGTAATAATTTGTACCGATGCCGATATAGACGGATTTCAGATACGAACACTTGTTCTTACGATGCTGTACAGACTGACACCGACACTAATTAACGAAGGCTATGTTTATATCGCGGAATCACCACTCTATGAAATAACCTGCGGAAAGAACACATATTTTGCATTTGACGAAAAGGAAAAGAACTCTATTTTGAAAAAAATAGGCAGCAAGAAATATACTCTTCAGAGAAGTAAGGGACTTGGCGAAAACCAGCCTGAGATGATGTGGGAAACTACTATGAATCCCGAAACAAGACGACTTATAAAGGTTATGCCGGACGATGTTATAAAAACTCAGGAGGTTTTTGAAATGCTGCTTGGTGACAACCTCTCAATGCGTAAAGAACACATTGCAGAAAATGGACATAAATACATTGATTTAACCGATGTAAGCTGATGAGAGCAACTAACTTAGGATTAAACTATCACTTGCAAATTGAACAATCAAAAAGAGCAGAAAGAGGTAATTATGAGTAATCCAATAATAGAAAATCAGAAAATAACGGATACTCTTGAACAGAATTATATGCCTTATGCAATGAGTGTAATAATTTCAAGAGCAATCCCCGAAATAGACGGCTTTAAGCCATCGCACAGAAAGCTTCTTTACACTATGTACAGCATGGGTTTGCTTAAAGGCAATAAAACCAAATCCGCAAATGTAGTGGGACAAACTATGAAGCTTAACCCTCATGGCGACAGTGCAATTTATGAAACTATGGTAAGACTTACTGAGGGTAATCAGGCACTTCTTCATCCTCTGGTTGAATCAAAAGGTAACTTTGGACGTCAATATTCAAGAGATATGGCATACGCTGCGTCACGTTATACCGAAGTCAAGCTTAGCCGTATATGCTCGGAAATATTCGCTGACATTGACAAAAACACAGTAGACCTTGTAGACAACTATGACGGTACTATGAAAGAGCCTACTCTCCTTCCTACTACATTTCCGAATATTTTAGTAAATCCAAATCAGGGAATTGCAGTTGGTATGGCATCTAATATTTGCAGCTTTAACCTTAAAGAAATTTGTAATACTACAATTGCAATTATGAAAAAGCCAAACATCAAAACCTCTGAAATTATGGAACAGCTTTTAGCTCCGGACTTTTCAACAGGCGGAGAGATAATTTACAACCCGAAAACTATGCAGGACATTTATGAAACCGGCAGAGGTTCCTTTAAAATCCGTGCAAAGTACAGATATGACAGGAAAGAAAACTGTATTGATATTCTTGAAATTCCATACACTACATCAATTGAGGCAATAATCGAGAAAATAGTTGAGATAGTAAAGCTCGGAAAAGCAAAAGAAATTTCTGATATCCGTGATGAAACCGACCTAAGCGGTCTTAAAATCACGATTGATTTAAAGAAGGGTACAGACCCTGAAAAGCTTATGGCAAAGCTATTCAAAATGACACCGCTTCAAGACAGCTTTGGCTGTAACTTCAATGTATTAATAAACAGTTCACCGAGGGTTATGGGAATTAAAGAGCTTATATCGGAGTGGATAATATTCAGAAAGGACTGTATACGCCGTGCTATCACATTTGACATAGCTAAAAAGACTGATAAGCTCCATCTTTTAAAGGGTCTTGAAAAAATTCTTCTCGACATTGACAAGGCTATACGAATAGTACGTGAAACCGAAGAAGATTCCATGGTAATTCCGAATCTTATGAACGGATTTTCAATTGATAAAATTCAGGCGGAATATGTTTCTGAAATAAAGCTTAGAAATTTAAACCGTGAATATATTCTAAACCGTACAAAAGAGATTTCAGAGCTTATATCTGAGCTTGAAGAATTAAAGCTTACATTAAGTGATGAGAAAAGAATTGAAAAGATTATAGAAAAACAGCTCAAAGAGGTTTCAAAAAAATTTGGAGAGGAGCGGAAAAGCTCGATTATAGACGAGGAAAACATTCAGACAATTGTCGAAGATGAAACTGTTGAGGATTACAAGCTAAAATTATTCCGTACAGAGCATAATTATATTAAAAAGATTTCGCTTGTATCACTTCGTTCAAGCGGCGAACAAAAGCTTAAGGACAACGACAGAATTGTTGATGAGATAGAAATAAGCAACACTGCCGAGGCATTATTTTTCTCTGACAAGGGAGAAGTTTACAAGCTAAAGGTAAATGATATTCCTGACTGCAAGGCAAGTCAGCTTGGTGAATACATTCCAAATCTTTTAGGACTTTCAGATGATGAAACAATAGTTGCAATGACTGCAACCATTGACTTTGAGGGTTATGTAATGTTCTGTTTTGAAAACGGAAAAATTGCAAAAATTCCGCTTGAAAGCTACAAAACAAAGCTCAACCGTAAAAAGCTTACAAATGCATACTCCTTAATTTCAAAGCTTGTAAAGATTTTATTTATAACTGAGGAATGTGATATGGTTGCCTACAGTAACATCGGCAAGGTACTTGTATTCAGCTCTGACAGCGTACCGATTAAAACTACGAAAAATTCAAGAGGTGTAAATGTTCTTGAATCCAAAAAAGGAAGCGTTTTAGCGGATGTAAAATTCCTTTCTGAAACAGAATTTAAAAATCCGGATTACTACCGCAAAAAAATTCCGGCTGTCGGCTGTTTCTTAAAGGATGAGGACGCTACTTTATCTCAAATGTCATTATTTAATTAAAAATAAGGGCGACAGGTTCTACCTGTCGCTCAGATTGTATAGCTCTTTTTGTAAAATAATCGAGCCATCTCACTGCTAATTAATTTTAAAATAAGTTATCTATTAAAAACCTTTGAATAATCATCTTTCATAACCTTAAATACTATAAGTTACAAAACAATTAATAAAGGATATCTGATTCAATTTAGTTTTAATTTAAGTGATTAAAGACCAATAAAGTTAATTATGACTGCTCTCCGTTTGCCATATTTTCTTCTGCCATCTTTATCATCTTTTTAACCATCTGTCCGCCGACAGAACCTGCCTCACGAGCGGTTATATCTCCGTTATAGCCATCCTTAAGCTGAACTCCAACCTCGTTTGCCGCTTCCATCTTGAATCTTTCCATAGCACCTCGTGCCTGCGGTACAACCAAGTTATTGCTGTTTCTGTTTCGTGACATATTCTTTTTCACCTCCATCTTTCGTTTTACAGCCTTAGTTTGTGCAGTATATCTGTTTTTAAACACTGTAATTTCATACTGTAACTGTAATACGATACTTAAAAGGAAGAGATTTTTTTAGATTATTCAATACGTCAGAATTGCCGCATAACCTGATACTGCTATGTAAATGGACTATAGCCGTGCGAAAGTCACTGCGTGACTAACTGAGTATCCCACGTCCGCCGACAGAAATAAACTTGCTTTCAAAATTCTCCTTAAGATATTTATGCTCATCAAGCTCTAAATATCTATCCTTTTTAAGAATTATGGCAGCGGCTTTTTGAGCCTCTGTAAGTATATCCATATCCGTTAAAATATTCGCAATTTTAAGGCCCGGAAGTCCGTGCTGACGTGTTCCGAAATACTCGCCGGGTCCTCGCAGCTCCAAATCCCGCTCCGAAATTTTAAAGCCGTCATTCGTCATACACATAACCTTCATTCTCTCTCGTGCAGTTTCACCTGTGTCATTGCTTATTAAAATACAATACGATTTATATTTACCTCTGCCGATTCTGCCCCTTAACTGATGCAGCTGCGAAAGTCCAAACCTCTCCGCATTCTCTATAACCATTACATTTGCGTTCGGAACATCAACTCCTACCTCAATAACCGTAGTTGATACCAAAATATTAAGCTCACCGCTAACAAAACGGCTCATAACTTCTTCCTTTTCCTTATTGCTCATTTTTCCGTAAATCAGTCCAATCTCAAGGTTTGGAAAAACTTTATTTTTAAGGTTTTCGGCATATTCAATTGCTGATTTTGCATCAAGAGTTTCCGATTCCTCAACCAAAGGACAGACTATATATGCCTGTCTGCCTTCATTTATATTTTTCATTATGAATGAATTTATTCTCGGGCGCATTTCCTCATTAACGGCAAAGGTTTCAATAGGCTGTCTTCCCGGAGGAAGCTCATCTATAACCGAAATATCAAGATCTCCGTAGGCTATAAGTGAAAGTGTTCTTGGAATAGGTGTTGCTGTCATAACCAGCATATGAACCGATTCTCCCTTTTCCGAAAGACTTGAACGCTGTCTTACTCCAAAACGATGCTGTTCGTCAGTTATCGCAAGACCAAGTCTGTAAAATTCTACATTTTCACTGATTAAAGCGTGTGTACCTACTATAATTCCCGCTCTGCCGCTTTTTATAAGCTCCAGATTTTCACGCCGTTCCGCCGCTCCCTGTCCGCCTATGAGAATTGCAACCGTTACATTCCATTTTGAAAATATTTTCTTAAAATTATTATAATGCTGCTTTGCAAGAATTTCGGTCGGTGCCATCATTACAGCCTGATACCCCGATTTAATGGATACGAACATCACCGCCGCCGCAACCATAGTCTTTCCTGAGCCTACATCGCCCTGAACAAGCCTGTTCATCGGCTCACTTGACTTTAAATCACGGCATATGTCGTTTATTACACGTTTCTGAGCATTTGTAAGCTCAAAGCTTAAGGATTTTGCAAACTCAGATGCACATTTAACATCACGAAATGCCGGAGCAGTTCCCTTTTTCTTCTCCCCCTTAACCATACAAACCCCAAGCTGAAATGTAAGCAGCTCCTCGAACGCAAGTCTGTACCTTGCCTGTTTAAACTTTTCAAAATCGGTGGGATTATGTATCTCAAGCATTGCCTCTTTTATTCCCATAAGTTTAAATTCGTTAAGGATATAGGTCGGAATAAGCTCAGGAATTTCTTCGGCATTAGTTAAAACAATATTTATTACATCACGTATATTCTTCTGCGTAAGTCCGCCCGTAAGAGGATAAATCGGCACTATCCCTCCGGTATTCCGATGATTTCCGCTCTCATCAAGCACAGGGTTAACCATTTCACAGCTCATTCCTCTGTAGCTCACCTTGCCATATAATACATATTCGATATTGGGCTTTAGTTTTTGTGCCATATACGGCATATTAAACCATACAACCTTAATCTGAGAAGAGCCATCCGACATTACTGCCTGAACCATTTTTAAACCTCTGCGAGGGCTGAAGCTTTTAACCTCACTTGCAAGCCGAACCATAATACACGCACTTTCACCGTCTATAAGCTCACATATCGGTTTTAGAGAGGTTCTGTCCTCATAATCTCTCGGAAGATGATATAAAACATCTGCCACAGTATATATTCCAAGCTTATTAAAAAGTAACTGTTTTTTCTCACCAACACCCTTAATATAACGAATACTGTCTGTAAGCTTCATTTTAAATCATCTCCTTTTTTGGCGGCTCATTGCCGCTAAGGTAAAGCGACAGCGGTCACATTAAGCACCCTCGACTGCAATTCCGTAATAGTAAACAGGCTGTCCGCCATAACATAGCATTACATCAAGTGAAGGATACTTTTCCTCGGCAGCCTTTAAAAGCTCTTCCGCTTTTTCTTTCTCCACCTCAGCGCCATAATATATAGAAATTGATGAACTGTACTTATCAACGGTTTTATCCATAAACTTAAGTGCAACACTGTTAATATCAGTGCCTGCTTCTATAATCTCATCACCGCAGATCCCGATTATATCTCCGCATTTAACAGTCATATTCTCAAACTCCGCATCACGAACCGCAGTTGTTATCTGTCCGTATTTTACAATATCCATCATATCCTTCATCGACTCGATATTGTCCTCGGTTCTGCTATCTTCTTCAAATCCCATAAGTGCGGAAATTCCCTGTGCAAAATTACGACTCGGAATTACTTCAACTCTGCAATCCGTAAGCTCCTTAACTTGATTTGCCGCCATTATAATGTTTTTGTTATTTGGAAGAATAAACACCGTTTCGGCATTAACAGAATTTACCGCACTTAATAAATCCTCTGTGCTTGGATTCATTGTCTGTCCACCGTCAACTATGGCATCCGCTTTAAGCTCCTTAAATATCTCCTTAAATCCATCTCCCATAACAACTGCCACAACCGCATATTTCTTCTTTTCTGCCGAAGTAGCTTCAGAACTCATATTTGTATTAGCATCTGTACTCATCTTAACATTCATATCCTTGCTGCTGTTTTCGTTATCCGTATTAATAACTTCATTTTCTGTATGGTTTATAATCTCGTTATGCTGATAACGCATATTGTCTATTTTGAGATTGGTAAGCTCACCAAGCTTTAAAGCCTCTTCAATAACAAAACCCGGGTGGTCGGTATGAATATGAACCTTAACAATTTCTTCATCATCAATAACCAGCATACAATCGCCCTTGGCATCTATAGCCGCAATAAAAGTATTCACTTGACGGTCTGAGCTTTTATTTATAAGAAATTCCGTACAATATGTGTATCTTATATCTTCAGTCACTTTAACCGTTGTTTTTTTTGAAACCTCCTCAGAGTTTTCAAGTTCAATTACAGAATCATTTTGAAGTGCATATACAGCACCCTCAAAAATTGCAATAAGACCCGCTCCGCCGGCATCTACAACTCCCGCACGTTTTAGTATTTCAAGCGTTTCACGGGTATTGTCAAGGCTGACCTTTCCGTGTTCTAAAACAGCATTGATAAACTCCTTGACATTATCGTCATACTTTTTATAATTTTTATCTGCAAACTCTGCCATTTCACGAAGAACCGTAAGTATAGTACCCTCAGTAACCTTCATAACGGCACGATATGCCGTATCTCTTGCATTATCCAATGCAATGGCAATCCGGCGGCTGTCAAGAGTTTCGGATTTCGGCTCAATTCCCTTCGCAAATCCTCGTATAATCTGCGAAAGTATTACTCCGGAATTTCCTCTCGCACATCTGAGCGCCGCTTTTGAAAGTCCGTTAAATATTTCATCTATAGTATCCATTTTGTCAAGCTCTGTCATATCAACAGATGAACAGAATGTCATACTCATATTTGTTCCCGTATCTCCGTCCGGAACAGGAAAGACGTTTAAATCATTTATAATCTGCTTTTTATTCATGAGATTATTTGCAGAAGATTTAAGCATAAGCTTTATCATATCCGTACTAATAAGCTTCATATTTTCACTTCCTCGCATAAACTTTTGTTATCTGAATTTCAATAAGGCGCAGAGCGCCGTTATTCAACGTTTTCGGTGGGAAAAAGGTA
>CAMCUJ010000029.1 GCA_945878965.1 uncultured Clostridia bacterium | reverse complement strand
CGCTCCTGGTAAAGGTATGACTGCAATGGCTGCGGAACAGGGATATATAGATTTTACAAAGCCACTTAGTGTAGAGAATATAAGATAAGAGGGTAGAAAAATGATGAAAGAAAATTCACCTTTGGTAAGTATATGCATACCAAATTATAATTATGGACATTATTTAAGAAATTGTTTAGATAGTGTTTTAAATCAGACATATCAAAATATTGAAGTATATTTCAGAGATAATAATTCTACGGATAATTCTTATGATATAGCTTTGAGTTACAGAGAAAAGTTTAAAGAGCGTGGAGTATATTTTAATGTTACTGATAATAAAAGAAATTTAGGCAGTGATAGAAATTCACAGCTTGCAACTCGAGATGCTGAAGGAGAATTTCTTTATACACTTGCAAGTGATGATAGTATTGAGCCTACATTCATAGAAAAATGCATATCTGTCTTTGATGAATATCCGAATGTTTCAATGGTTATGACTCATAGAAATGAGATTGATGAAAATGGAAATATTATAAAAACTCAGCCGTTTTATAATCAAAGCTGTATTATTAAGGGAGAAGATCAGGCGGCAGTGTTTATGATGGCGGGTATTGCAATTCCAGGACAAAGAATCACACGTTTATCCTCATTTTCTCAAACAAGCCAATACAGAAGAATATGGAATGTTGCCGGTGATTGGTATGAAAACTTTTTATTTTCGATGGCAGGCGATATCGCTTATATTAAAGAACCGTTATGCAACTATCGTGTACATAGCGGAAATGAAACCAATGAATCGGAAAAAAATCTTTTGGGAATAACCGAGCATTATCAGCTTATAAATGCATTTGTTGATGTTTCAAAGGCTTTTGGAATGACAAAGCCGGCAGCACGATATAATGAGGCTGTCGAGAAGCTTGGTTCAATGTGCTTAAGATATGCTTTTAAGATGCTGCAAAATAAGCTTAATGATGCGGCACACAGATATTTGCTTCTTGCACCTGTATATAAGCGTGATATTGTGGAGGATATTACATATAAAAAGCTTATGAAATGTATACCTATTAGCGGTAAAGAGCTTGATGATATGTTAAATGAAATACAGGGTGAAAATCCTCTTTCAAGAACTAAGTCTTATGACCCTCCGGAGGGTTTTATACCTCTTGAAATTTAACTAAATAAGTTAAAGGAGCATAATATGAACGAAAAGCAATATCTTGATAAAATAGAAGGCTTAAGAAAAAACTTAACAAGTGAAAATGCTGAAAATACAATTAAAGAATTAGACGAGCTTTTCAAGATTAAGCCTGTAAGGCTTATGTGGTTCGTTGCAAAAGCAGAGGCAATGCTTAAATTAAAAAAGCCGTTTTCTGAGGTTTATAAATTAATGGCAAGAAAGATGTGGCCTTTATATAGATATAGCGGCGTTGAAGAAATGTCAAACGTTTATTTGAGAATGAATATGGCATATAATGATGTGTCTGATTCAAAAAGAAATAAATTTAATCCGTGGATATGCTTTGGTAAGCCGTATCAAAAATATAATGATGAGATAAATGCTGAGTTTAACAGCTTGGATAAAATTAAAGATGAGTTTTTGGATAATACTGAATCGAATGAGTCATTATTAAAGTTACAAGATGGGTATTTTATTATAGCTAATTATGTTTGTTATTGTTTGGCGGCATATTTGCTGACGAAAAGGAATATAGGCTTTATTCCGAGGAATTTTATAAACTCACAGCCTAACTTCGGATTTCTTGATGAGTATGTAAATTCCGATGAGTATGATACGTTTATAATTGCAGTATCTGAGAATGATACAAGTGACTGTGAGGTGGCGGCAACAATTTTATCTATTCTTGGAAAGAAGGTGTTTTTGATTGACAAACCTATTGAGTGTCCGGTGGATTATGAAATTGATATGAGAGATACAGTGGGGATAAGTCTTGAAAATGCACAGGATAATGAAGGGGTTATAATAATCAGTCCGGTTGATATCATATTAAACGGCAAGAGTATAGGAGATAACAGAGCTGAAATTATTGATTATGTAATTAAGGAATATACCGATAAAAAATTTGCTGCGGTTTTGTGCAGCGGAGCATTAATGGATGATTTGCGGGAGCGTGATGCTCTCAGAAAACAGATGCAGAGATTATCTAATTTTATGTCGGACGGAACTGAGGAATATTTAGCATTTGGCTGGGCGGGAAGTTATATGTCATATATAAGTATGATTTATGGCATTGATGCACAGAAGGCAATTGAGGCTCCGGCTGAATGCGAATTTTCGATTGTTATTCCGGCGAGAAATTCTGCCGTAAGCTTAAGACATACTATTAAGACTTGTTTAAATCAGAGATTTAAGGGCAGTTATGAAATAGTTGTAAGTGATAATTCAACCAATGGAAATACAGCAGTATATGATTTATGCAAGGAGCTTAATGACCCTAAAATTAAATATTATAAAACTCCGAGAGATTTACATCTTCCAAAAAGCTTTGAGTATGCTTATTTGATGGCTAAAGGTGAATTTATTTTTGCTATAGGCTCAGATGACGGAGTACTTCCGTGGGGACTTGAAGCCTTAAGCAGGGTTTTAAAGGAGAACCCAAATGATGAGATAATACAATGGGACAGAGGCTTTTACGTATGGCCGGGATTTAATAACGGACAAGCAAACCAATTTATAATTCCGAAGTGTTATAAAAAGGATAACATAGTTTACGAAAAAAGTTCACCTTTTATTGCTTTGCTTGCGGCTGTTAATGAAAATAAAGACTTGATGTATCTTATGCCAATGCTTTATATAAATTCGGGCTTCAGGCGTTCATATTTTGAAACGCTTCTTGACAAGACAGGTTATTTATGGAACGGAATATGTCAGGATATTTATATAGGAGTGATAAATTCTATAATTAATAAAGAGGTTCTTAATGTTAATTATCCTATTACAATTGCCGGAATGACAAGCAGTTCAGAGGGATTTAACGCTAATAAAGTATCCGATAATGTTGCTGATGAGGCTGTAAGAATGGCTGATATGTATAAAACCAATAATATTGGCGGATTTTCTATGTCTAAAACCGAAAGATTGCTTCCGGAAATAAGTACTGATACGAGTTCTTTGTTTAATAGTTTATTAAGAGCGGTGACCATAGGTATTATATCCATGGATAAAGTTGAACAATTAACTGATTGGAAAAAAATGTTTAAAAAGTTGGCCGGTAATTTTAGATATGATGATATAATGCTTGATAAAAAGCTGCACTACTTCAGATTTACAGCGGCTAAGCATGGTGAAGAATTTCTCAAGTGGTTTGATGAAAACATATATAAACCTATGATTGAGCCAAAAGAGTTTAAAACTGTCAAGCCGGATTCAAGTGAAATTTCAGGAAGTATAAAAAAGACCTATAAAGAGGGGTTTGGTGATGATGATTCACTTACGCTTGATGCATCCAAGTTTGGAGTTTGCAATATAAATGATGCTGTTGAGCTTTTTGAGAAAATTACCGCACTATAATTGTGCGGTATTGCCTTAATTTTTTCAGTGGGAGTACCTTTTTCCCACTGAAAACGTTGAATAACGGCGCTCTGCGCCTTATTGAATTAAAAATAGAACATAATAAAGGCTGTCGCATTTAATTGCAGCGGCCTTTATTTTAGTAATTATCATATGACCTTATCACATTATAGAGTATGAACGGGAATACTTCATTACAGAGTTTCATTTCCGATGTGCGGAAGCGAATACTGCCGCCTATCTGTAATTTTCCTTCATTGCACGGTCCATTCTGCGTTTTGAGTCACGCTCTGCAATTGAAGCACGTTTGTCATAGTCCTTTTTACCGCGGCAGACTCCGATAAGAAGCTTTACATATGAGCCTTTGAAATACATCTTAAGCGGAATTAGTGTGTAACCGTCCTGCTGAGATTTTCCGATTAGCTTGTTTATCTCTTTTCTGTGAAGAAGAAGCCTTTTCGGTCTTAACGGGTCTTTGTTAAATATATTTCCCTTTTCATAAGGTGAAATGTGCATTCCCATAACTATCGCTTCTCCTGTTCTTACGGAGATATAGCTGTCCTTAAGATTTACCTTGCCGGCACGTATGGATTTAACCTCCGTTCCGAAAAGCTCTATTCCTGCCTCATATTCTTCCTCTATAAAATAATCGTGATACGCTTTTTTGTTCTGTGCAATTGCTGAGTTTTTTTCTTTGTTTTTTGCCATATTTGTACCACTGCCTTTCTCCATTAATCACTGTATTAATCATAATTCAATTATATTCTATTATTTCGCTTTTGTCAATATATCTTTCATTAATTTTCCATATAGTCCGTTTGTGAATAGTTTTATCAATGTGAAAGTAGCCGTTTATATGTAAGCTCAATCATAAACGCACCAAGCGGTGCGGTTATAAGTATTGCGCATACTGCGGCGGTAAGAATTATGTTTCCGCACGAAAGTCCCATTGAAATCGGAATTGAGCCTATTGCCGCCTGAACGGTTGCCTTCGGTGTATAGCTTATCATACAGAATATTCGTTCCTTTTTGTTAAGTGGCGTTTTAAGCATACATAAAAATACTCCTGCCATTCTGAAAATTAATGCAAGAAGAATTAATATGATTACTGTAATTCCGGCATTGAGTGCATAGCTTACGTCAACACTTGCTCCTACCAATACGAATAACAGTATTTCCGCTCCGCTCCAAAGCCCCGAAAATGATGCGGATAGTTGTTTTGAAGTGTCGCTGTCCTTGATATTGAGTGTTATACCAAGTATCATTATTGAAAGAAGTGCGGATATTGTTATAATACCTGTAAGCTTATCTTCGAGCGCAAGCAATAAAAACGATGCAGAAAGTGTTATTAGTACCTTTTCGTTTATGCTTAGCTTTTTTGATTTGAATATGTAGGATAATATAATTCCGCAGATTATTCCGACTGCTGTTCCGAGAATTACAGATACAGGGATTTTAGCAAGGCTGATTAGTGCTGCATTATCTCCGCTTAACATCTCTGTAAATATGCCAAACAGAACTATTACTATTACATCATCAACCGAGGCTCCGGCAAGCAGCATCTGTGGAATTGATTTATCTTTGCCGTATCCGTTTTCCATAAGCGTAAGCATTTTCGGAACTATTACAGCCGGTGAAACAGCGGCAAGAACCGCTCCCAAAACAAGCGCTTCGCTGACTGAAATTTTAAGGAGGATTGGCGCAAGTATCGAAATTCCCGCAATTTCAAAAACAGCCGGAACAAAGCAGAGAAGAAATGCCGGTCTGCCTATTTTTTTAAGGTCGGATATGTTAAGATTAAGTCCCGCACGTGTAAGTATAATTACAAGTGCTATTCTCCTTAATTCCGATGATATTGATAAAACGCTTTCATCTATTATATTAAGGCAGTACGGACCTGTTACAATTCCCAAAATTAGCATTCCGAGCAGCTTCGGCATTCTGAGTTTTTCAAAAATAGTACCAAGAATAATACCGAAAATAAAAATAATTCCAAGACTTAATAGCATTAAGATCATTCCTTCCAAAAATTATATATTCATACGCAAAAAAAGCTGATACTCCCGTGATTTCTCACAGAAGCCATCAGCATTAAAATCAAGTTGATTTGTAAATTTGCGGTTTTGACAAAAGGTCACGGGAGAGCCTCATTCCCTTAGTAATTATTATAGTATGTTGAGTCTGTTTTGTCAAGAATTTTTTATATTTTATTGGTTAAAAAGTACAATAATAAATGCAGTGTTTTACATTTAATTAGTTAAAAAATGTTTTTATAAGTCACAATGTGTTCACATTTATATGATAAACTAAATATATAATTTATAGTTTAATGTCAAGGAAAGGGGAAAATTTCATATGAAGAAATTCTTCACTAAGAAACGGGTTATAATATTGATTTCCGTTATAATAGCTATTGCTTTAGTCGGAACTGTTATAGCTGCAGCAGTAAGTAAAATTAAGAATGCTAAACAGGAAGACAGCGGTTATATTGAGGCTGCGGCAAGCAGAGGTTCAATAACTAAAACAATTGAGGCGAGCGGAGTAATTGAACCAAATGACAGATATGAAATAACGGCACTTGTAAAAGGTGAAATATTAGAAGCACCTTTTGAAGAAGGTGATTTTGTAAATGAAGATGATGTGCTTTACAGAATAGATGATGAGGATGCACAGATTACTATTGATAAAACAAATAACAGTATAGAAAAAGCTAAGATTTCGCAAGATAATACGCTTAAAGATATAAGTAAGCTTAATATATATGCTCCGGCTTCGGGAGTTTTGGGAAATTTGAAGCTAAAGGAAACCGCACAGTGTGCAAGCGGTGAGGTTGCAACCATTACAGATACAGATGAGCTTAAGGTTAAGGTTCCGTTTCTTGCAAGTGAGTTTGATAAGATTGCGGTCGGAAATCCCGTAACTCTTACAAGTGCGATGTATATGACATCTCTTGAGGGTTATGTAAGCTATAAATTTGCGGCAAATGAAAGTACATCCCAGGACGGAAGCAGCGTCAGAAATGTGGAAATTACAGTTCCTAATCCGGGTGCGCTTGGTATAGGAACTACAGTTTCAGCTTCGGTACATACAAACAGCGGTGATGTTTATTCAGCATCATCGGGAACAATTGAAAACGGTACAGTAACTTCGGTTATAGCAGATGTAGGCGGTACGGTTAAAACGCTTAATGTTAAGGAAGGCGATTATGTAAGAAAGGGTCAGCTTATAGCGGTTCTTGAAAATGAAAGTCTTATGGACGAGAAACGCAGTAATGAAATCAATATGGCAGACAATGAACTAAGTCTTCGTTCAAGTATGAAGAATCTTGAAAATTATACCATAACATCTCCTATCTCGGGTACCGTTATCACAAAGACCAGTAAGGTAGGCGATAAAATCGACAATTCAAATTCGCAAACCGTAATGATGGTTGTTGCTGATATGAGCTGTGTTAAATTTATTATAAGTGTTGATGAGCTTGATATATCGGATATTCAGCTTGGTCAGACTGCAGTGGTAGACGCAGACGCAATAAGCGGAAAGACATTTGACGGTGTTGTTTCAAACATTGCGGCAGAGGGTATTTCAACCGGCGACGGTGTTACAACCTATGATGTAGAAATAACTATTGCAGAACCGGGTGAGCTTAAATCGGGAATGAATGTTAATGCAAACATTGTTGTTGCAGAAGCAAAAGATGTTATAACAATTCCGGAGGAAGCACTTACAGGTTCTAACGGTATAACGGCTAAGGTTTTGGTTAAATCATCGGAACCGAATTCAGAAGATAAGAACAGACCTCGAGATAGAATGCCTGAGGGTGAAAGAAAATCGGAAGAAATGCCAAGCATTGATATGCCAAATGGTGAACCACAGCGTGATATGCCGAATGAAAAGGCACCCGAGGCGGGTATGCCAAACGGCGATACAAAAAATGCCGACGGAAAAAATAAAGGAACAGGAATTCCTGAAGGGTTTGTTCTTAGAGAAGTACAGCTTGGAATATCAGACGGAACCAATGTAGAGATTAAGTCAGGACTAAATGAAGGCGATGTAATTACTTATATGCCTGCGGCTGCAAGTCAGAACGATTCATTTATGATGATGGGCCCAGGTGCAATGGGCGGTGGTGCTCCCGGCGGCGGTGCTCCCGGCGGCGGTGCTAACCA
This sequence comes from uncultured Clostridia bacterium, assembly GCA_945878965.1. GTDB lineage: Bacteria > Bacillota > Clostridia > Monoglobales > Monoglobaceae > CAMCUJ01. The sequence continues at coordinate 2,713 of CAMCUJ010000029.1, read as the reverse complement.
TCCCGGTGGCAATGGCGGAAACCGCAGCGGCGGAAGCAGTCAAAGAAGCGGCTCTTCCGGCGGTTCGTCCGGCGGATCTTCACGATAAAGTTTTTGCAGACAGAAAGGATTATGGTTATGGATGATAAGAATTCTGTAAACGCTGAATATATGATTGATATTTCTGATATGTATAAAATCTATAAGATGGGTGATAACGAAGTAAGAGCGTTAAACGGAGTAAATGTTAAGATTAAGCATAAGGAATTTGTATCAATCATAGGTCCGTCCGGTTCGGGAAAGTCAACGCTTATGAATATGATAGGCTGTCTTGATACACCGACAAGCGGAACATATTATATTGACGGAAAAGAAGTAAGTAAGCTTAGAGATGACGAACAGGCAAAGATCAGAAATCAGAAGATAGGATTTATATTTCAACAATACAATCTGCTTCCCAAGCTTACGGTTGAGGAAAATGTGGAGCTTCCTTTGATATATGCCGGGGTTTCCGGAGTAAAGAGAAAAGAGCTTATAAAAACAGCGCTTAGTCGTGTAGGGCTTTATGACAGACGTCATCATAAGCCGTCGGAGCTTTCGGGAGGACAGCAGCAGAGAGTATCTATCGCAAGAGCGCTTGCGGCAAGACCGCCTATGATTCTTGCAGATGAGCCGACCGGTGCACTTGATTCAAAGACCGGTACGGAGGTTTTGGAGATGCTTAAGGAACTTCACAAGGAGGGAAAGACTATTGTTCTTATTACTCATGATAACAAAATAGCACATGAGGCTGAGAGAATTATAAGAATTATGGACGGAAAAATTGTATTCGACAGTTTGATTGACGGTGATAAGAATGAGGTTAATGTTTAAAATAAACGAAAATTTCTGTTAAATAATAACAGATAAAGGAAGTGATAGCTTGAATTTTTCGCAGGCATTTAAAATGGGTATGAAGAGTATTATGTCAAGCAAGCTCAGAACTTTTTTGACAATGCTCGGAATTATAATCGGTGTTTGTGCGGTAATTATACTGGTAAGTGTGGTTCAGGGCTCAACAGGAAGTATTACGGATCAGATTTCATCACTTGGTGCAAACAGCATAAGTGTTATGCTTACCGGAAACAATAAGGCAAAAACGGTAGAATATGAAGAGCTTCTTGAATTTGCGGAGGAGAATCCTGATTATATACAATATGTTGTACCTAATATGTCCTTAAGCGGAGTAACCGTTAAGTATATGAATACCAATTCTTCTGTTTCGGTTACAGGAACGACTCCGGAATATATTACAATTAAGGACAGAGAGATTTCAGAGGGCAGGTTTATAAACAGCTCTGATATACGTGACAGACGTAAGGTGGCAATAATCGGTTCGTATAATGCACAGGATTTATTTGGATTTGAAAGTCCCATAGATAAACAGATTAAGCTTAACGGACAGATTTATACAATAGTCGGAGTATTTGAGGAAAAAGCAGATTCTGAGGAAGCTTCCGATGATGATTTGGTAGTAATACCTTATACGGCAGGCAGACTGTTATTCAATACTTCAAAGATAAGTTCATACACTGTTTGGGCAACAACTCCCGAGTCTTCGGAGCAGGCAGCGGATATGCTTGAAAATTTTCTGTTTAAAAAACTGGGCGATGAGGACGGCTACAGAGTTTTTGCTGTTTCAAGTATGCTTGACGCCATAGACGAGATAACCGGTACGATGACGCTTTTAACAGCCGGAATTGCAGGAATTTCACTTTTAGTCGGCGGTATAGGAATTATGAATATTATGCTTGTATCGGTTACGGAACGTACACGAGAGATAGGTATAAGAAAGGCGATTGGTGCAAGAAGATTTAATATACTTTCACAGTTTTTGATAGAGTCTGTGGTTGTAAGCTGTATGGGAGGACTGGTCGGAATAGTCCTGGGAATCGCAGGTTCGGTCACTATAGGAATGTTGATGGGTGTAAATGCGTTCCCTCAGGTTTCGGTAATGCTGGCAGCATTCTTATTCTCGGCAATGGTCGGCATATTCTTTGGCTGGGCACCGGCAAATAAGGCGTCAAAGCTTAACCCTATTGATGCGCTTCATGCGGATTAACGGAGTTTGGCATAGCAGCAAGTTACATAGAAAATAAAAGATAGGAGAAGTTGATATAATGAAAATGAAAAAATTGTTATGCGGAATACTTTCTGCGGCATTTACATTATCTGCATTTACTTCATCGGCATTTGCTTCAAGCTATAATGATGTTCCGAATGATGCGGTTTATGCTGAGGCTGTAGAGGCAATAAGTCTTTACGGCATAGTGTCGGGTTACGGAGGTTATTTTAATCCGGATGCTGCGATAAGCCGTGCGGAGTTTTCAAAGATTGCATCTATTGTATCGGGAAATGAAGATGCGGCATCGGGTCTTAGCGGAATTAAAAAGTTCAGCGATGTTGACGTAAACTTCTGGGGCAACGGTTATATAAATACTGTTTCAAACAACGGTCTTATAATCGGATATCCAAACGGTGAATTCAGACCAAACAACAACATAAACCTTGCAGAGGCGGTTACTGTAACGCTCAGAATGCTTGGCTACGGAACGGATGTACTTGGCGACAACTGGCCGTATTCATATCTTGTTAAGGCGGCAAGCTTAGGTCTTACCGAAAATATCTCAAAAGATGCATATTCCTCTGTTTCAAGGGGTGAAGTGGCTATGATAATTTACAAGGCACTTCAGAC
>CAMCUJ010000028.1 GCA_945878965.1 uncultured Clostridia bacterium | reverse complement strand
CAAGTCTTAAAAAGGGAGATATACTTTTTAACGGACATACTCATATCCCCGAAATCAAAGAAATCGGCAATATAACATATATAAATCCCGGCTCTGTATCACTTGGAAAAAAGGACGGCAGAAACACATATATCATATATGAAAATTCTGAATTTGTGATAAAAGATATAGATTAATTCTTAAAATTAAATGTTAAATCAGCAAAGCGGCGTACAATGACGCCGCTTAACATTTTACACTATAGCATATCCGCAATATGTGGTCTTAACCGTTTAAATAATATATTGCTTATAATCAGTAACGCTATTGAAATTACCCAAAAATAAATCGTAAGGTTAAGCCTTTCAAAGAACCATACATTATAAACGAATGTATCTCTGTAGCCCTCAACCAGGTAATATACCGGATTAAGCTTAAATATAAAGGTTAAATTCTGAGGAATATTTTCAACGTTCCAAAATACAGGTGTAAGCCAGTATCCGAACTGTACGCAAACTCCTACTATATTGTTTATATCCTTGATAAATGCCATAAGTATAGCACAGATTCTTCCGAGTGCAAGCACCATAACAAATGCCGAAAGCATATAATATATAATCTGAATGTGTATAAGCTGAGGCTTAAAGCCATAGCAAAACAGTATTATAAAGGTTAAGGCAACAAAGAACAGATGTACGAATAATGCCGATATAACCCTTATAAGAGGAAGACTTTCAATCTTAAACACAACCTTTTTCACAAGATAGGAATAATCAGCAAGCGAGCCTGTTGCACCGCCCCATGCGTCGGCAAAAAAGAACCACGGCACAATTCCCGAAACTAACCATAATACATATGGAACATTTCCGATATCGGAATTATGAAAAGCTACCTGAAATACAAACCAGTATATAAGAATTGTAATTACCGGATTTATAAATGCCCATACAGCTCCAAGCACCGAGCCGGCATACTTCGCCTTAAAATCATTCTTCGCAAGCGAAAATAATGTTTTATAATTCATATATTCCGTACCACCTCAAATAATAAAATTAATTTATCAGCTTTAATTACGGGCGGATGTGGAATCCGCCCCTACAATTTTAAATTTTACCTATAATGTTTGCCTTTTTGCCCCGTCGGCGAAGCCGACCAAGAATACATCATTACGCCGACCCGTTGTCGGCGTGGTAAAGCGACCGCTGTCGCTAAGCTTGCTTTAAAATATTCTCAAGATATGCTCTGAAATCATCCTTTAAATCGTCACGTCTTAGTGCATATTCAACTGTAGCCTGTAAAAATCCAAGCTTGTCACCGACATCATAACGTCTGCCGACAAAGTCATAAGCATACATAGCCTGTGTTCTTGAAAGTCTTACAAGAGCGTCTGTAAGCTGAATTTCGCCGCCTGCACCCGGCTTTGTATTTTCGAGAGCATCAAATATCTCCGGAGTTATAATATATCTTCCGAGAATCGCAACATTGCTTGGCGCTTCTTCCTTTTTAGGCTTTTCAACAAGTCCGTTTACCTTGTAAACTCTGTCCTCAACCATATTGCAGTCTACACAGCCGTACTTTGAAATATCATCGGGCGACACTGTCTGAACACCGAGAACCGAGGTCTGATATTTGTTAAATACCTCTATCATCTGCTTAAGACAAGGCTTTTCCGTGTGCACTATATCATCACCCAAAAGAACTGCAAACGGCTCGTTTGCAATAAAGCTTTTCGCACAGTATATAGCGTGACCTAAGCCCTTAGCTTCCTTTTGTCTTATGTAATGAATATTCGCAAGGTTTGATATATCACGCACAAGCTCCAAAAGCTCTGTTTTCTGTGCTTTTTCAAGCTCAACCTCAAGCTCGTAGGACTTGTCAAAATGATCCTCAATCGCCCTCTTGTTTCGGCCCGTTATAATCATTATATCCTCAATTCCCGAATCAATTGCCTCCTCAACAATATACTGAATTGTCGGCTTATCTACAATAGGAAGCATCTCCTTTGGCTGTGCCTTTGTTGCCGGAAGAAATCTTGTTCCGAGTCCCGCCGCCGGAATTATTGCTTTAGTTACTTTCTTCATACCAATCATCTCCTAATTTTTGTTTTAAGTTATTTGTAAATCTGTTTGCTTATATTTAAATCTTTGATTTTATTCTGTGTAATTTCAATTATCTCACCTGTTTTAAAATGCTCAACCCTATCACCAAAATACGATTTCAAGACCTCAAGTGCCAAAATTCCTGTGCAATGCCCCGTATATATCTTCTTAACTCCAAAATCCTCAAGTCTTTCAGAGGTTTCCCTGATAAATTCTTCAGTACAGTTAAGCGAATTATCGCCGTCTTTACCCCGCATATGGAATCCGCCTATAACGGTTGATATCGGCTTGTTGAATTTTCTGTACGCCGTATCTGCAATATTTACAATTCCCGAGTGGCTGCAGCTGCTGATTAATATAACATCGTTCTTTCGCTCTATAACCATAAAAAGCTCATGTCCGAAATCGTCCCTCTGTATCCTTTGAGTGTCTGTATCGAGCTTTGCAAGCGCCGCATCTCTGCACACAAACTCAGCATAGCTATTTATCGGCTTTTCAATATAAATATGCTCGGCTAATTTATATTCTTCATCAACCAATATAAATCGGTTTTGATGTTCCTTGTATATTTCCGCAAAGCCGCCTATGTCCTTAGGCTCACTTTTAAGTTCGCAAAGCTTTACTCCGCCGTACTTTGAGATTGCCGAAATATCCTCATCACTTAACACCTTTAAAGTCGGTATCAGACAATTTCTTGATGCTATAACCTTTATATTTTTGTTACAATCCAAAAGCCGTTTAAGACCGCCTATATGGTCGTAATGATTGTGCGATAAAAATATAAAATCAATACTTTGAAAATCTATGCCAAGCATTTTGGCGTTGTCAATAAATGCTCCGCTCTGTCCGCTGTCTACAATAAAACTCATATTATCGGCTTTAACGTAAAGCGACAAGCCGTGCTCTGCCGTAAGATTTTCATTATCTGTATAGTTTTCAATAAGATTTATAACTTTTATATTTTCAGGGAAATACTCATCTATCATTTTAAACCCTCAATTTTCCACGGGTCAATTCCTGTCTGAATTGCGTGCATAATCTTCTTTTTAAATGCCTTGTCCTCGTGTTGTTTCATATTAATAAAGTCTTTCATTGTATTTCTCTGTGATTTTCCGTCCATTGGACACGGATTATGAACCACAGGAAGCTTTGTTCTTTTTGCGTAACCCTTTATATCGCCCTCCGCCACATATATAAGAGGTCTTATAACATACATATCCGTTCTTGAAAGATACGTAACAGGCGAAAAACAGTTAATTCTGCCCTCAAAGAAAAGAGATAAAAAGAATGTTTCAAGAACATCTTCAAAATGATGTCCGAGTGCTACCTTATTACAGCCGTTAAGCCTTGCCAAATCGTTTATAGCACCCCTTCTCATCTTCGCACAAAGCGAGCATGGATTTTTTTCTTTCCTTATATTAAACAAAATTTCCGCAAGGTCGGATTTTTTAAGTATATATTCAATCCCAAGCCTGTCACAAAGGCTTTGAATTTCGGAAAAGTCGGTTCCCTCAAATCCCATATCAAGAGTAAGTGCCATAATATCAAAATTTACTTCGGAAAACTTTTTAAGCGACGATAAAGCACAAAGAAGTGTAAGACTGTCCTTTCCGCCTGAAACTCCAACAGCAATTTTGTCACCCTCATCTATCATTTTATAATCCTGAATGCCTTTTCGCATTGCACTTAATATCTTTTTCATTTGATTACCAAATCCTCATTCCTTACCTATTAAAATCTTCGCTCATTTGCTTAAGTGCATTTGCACGATGACTTACAGCATTTTTAATTTCGGGGTCAAGCATCGCAAGAGAGCATGCATATTTCTCATACAAAAACACAGGGTCATATCCAAAGCCGTTATCACCCTGACGTTCACAGAGAATTTTACCTTCACACTCTCCCCTATACGTTTTAACCGAGCCGTCCGGCTTTGCAACCGCAATGCAGCAAACAAACTTTGCATCACGCTTATACATCGGAATATCCTTCATTTCCTCAAGAAGCTTATCAATGTTTTCTTTATCAGTGGCATTTTCACCTGCAAATCTTGCGGTATAAACTCCGGGACGATTGTCAAGAGCCTTAACCTCAAGGCCGCTGTCATCGGCAACAGTAACCTTACCTGTTGCCCACATAATGCTTTTAGCCTTTTTAATTGCATTCTCTTCAAACGTTTTGCCGTCCTCAATAACATCTATATCTCCGGCTCCTGCCTCTGCCTGAGTTAAAACGTTATAGTTTTCGCCAAGTATTGCTTTTATTTCCTCGGCTTTATGCTTATTCTTACTTGCAAGTACTATTTCAATCATAAAAATCATATTCCTTTGTTTAATTTAAGGATAGCTTACATACCTTTTAATTATTATACCATATAGGCAGAAAATCCGCAAGGATTTTCTTATATAAACAATGCAGTGCAAAATGGATAATAAAACATTCTCCTAAGCACTCCTGTTTCGTGAGGCTGTTATATTATAAACCCATAAATTTTGAAAGATATTTTTAAATTCTTTTTACTTTTTAATCGAATTGTTAAGGCTTACTAAATAATATTAAATAAAAGAGTTAAAAATTTAACAAGAAATTTTAAAAAAGGTCTTGTATAAATGCAAAAAATATTGTAAAATAATAATTAAAGAAAAATTATTAATTAAACATTTGGAGGTAATTTCAATGTCAGTAAAAGTAGCAATTAACGGTTTCGGACGTATCGGACGTTTAGCATTCAGACAGATGTTCGGTGCTGAGGGATACGAAGTAGTAGCAATCAACGATTTAACAAGCCCAAAGATGCTTGCACATCTTTTAAAGTATGATTCAGCTCAGGGTAAGTATGCTCTTGCAGATAAGGTAACATCTACAGAGGATTCAATCATAGTTGACGGCAAGGAAATCAAGATTTACGCAAAGGCAAACGCTGAGGAGCTTCCTTGGGGCGAGCTTGACGTAGACGTTGTTCTTGAGTGTACAGGCTTCTACACATCAAAGGAGAAGGCATCAGCTCACGTTAAGGCGGGTGCTAAGAAGGTTGTAATTTCTGCTCCTGCAGGAAACGATCTTCCAACAATCGTTTACAACGTAAACCATAACACATTAAAGGCAGACGACACAGTAATCTCTGCTGCTTCTTGTACAACAAACTGCTTGGCTCCTATGGCTGATGCTTTAAATAAGTACGCTGCAATTCAGTCAGGTATTATGTGTACAATTCACGCATACACAGGCGACCAGATGACACTTGACGGTCCTCAGAGAAAGGGCGACCTAAGACGTTCAAGAGCTGCTGCTGTTAACATCGTTCCAAACAGCACAGGTGCAGCTAAAGCTATCGGTCTTGTTATTCCTGAGCTTAACGGCAAGCTTATCGGTTCAGCTCAGCGTGTTCCAACTCCAACAGGTTCAACAACAATCCTTACAGCTGTAGTTAAGGGTGACAACGTAACTAAGGAAGGCATCAATGCTGCTATGAAGGCTGCTGCAAACGAGTCATTCGGTTACAACGAGGACGAAATCGTTTCTTCTGATATAGTTGGAATGAACTACGGTTCACTATTTGACGCAACTCAGACAATGGTTGCTGAAATCGGCGATGGTTTATATGAGGTTCAGGTTGTATCTTGGTATGACAACGAGAACTCATACACAAGCCAGATGGTTAGAACAATCAAGTACTTTGCAGAGCTTGGCTAATACTAACCCGTATTTAATCGATATTAAATATATAGCATAAATAAAACCCCGAACTTATGAAAGCATAGGTTCGGGGTTTTTGCGTCTGCAACGTGTACAATAAAATTCGGCTCTATAATTTTTATTGTTTACAGTGAATATTTTGTTGATTTGCTTTTTAATTTATAGTATAATGAGTATATTAAAATTAAGATACTAACTTTAAGGAGAGCAAAAATGAAGCTTACCAATCCATCCGAGCTTAAAAGACTTCTTGAACCTTATGGTTTTTCATTTTCAAAAAGTCTTGGACAGAATTTTTTAATAGACGAAAATGTACTTGATTCAATTTGTGAATCAGCAAATCTTACAGAAAACAGCGGAGTTATAGAAATAGGACCGGGTGCCGGAACCTTAACACGTGAGCTTTGCAAAAATGCCAAAAAGGTTATTGCAATAGAAATAGATAAAGCTCTGCTTCCTGTACTTAAAGAGTCACTCGCTGAATTTGATAATGTTGAGGTTATAAACTCCGATATTTTAAAAACAGATTTACAGTCAATTATAAATGATAAATTAAACGGACTTGATATAGCCGTTGCGGCAAATCTTCCGTATTATATAACAACACCTATTATAATGAAGATTTTTGAAGAGAGAATACCGGTAAGGTCTATGACCGTAATGGTTCAGAAAGAGGTTGCGGACAGAATGACGGCAAAGCCGGGAACTAAGGATTATGGTGCATTATCGGTTGCGGTTCAGTACTATTCAAAGCCTAAAATCGTATGCTCTGCACTTCCGCACTGCTTTATGCCGCAGCCAAAGGTTGCATCAATAGTGGTTAATATGGACATTCCAAATGAACCGATTATTAAGGTCAAAAATGAGAAGCTGTTTTTTGCTGTTGTAAAATCCGCATTCGGTCAACGCAGAAAAACTCTTGTAAACTCTGTATCAAACAGTCCGTATATTAATATTTCCAAGCAGGATATAACAAAAGTGATTTCAGATATGGGACTTGATATAAATATACGAGGCGAACGCCTTTCGCTTGAGCAATTCGGCGAGCTTTCGGACAGACTTTCCGAGATATAAGGGAATGCCTTAACACATCGCAGTACCTTGCAGTAACTAAAACTTGACATTGCTTGATTGGTAGGGGCGAACTGTGTTCGCCCGTTTGCCTTTATTTCTTTATAAGCTCTGCGGCAAATAAATTAACCGCATTCCAATCCGAAATTTTTCCGCTTTTAATTTTAACATCATACTCAAATCCAAGCTTAATCATTCGCCTTAAATATTTTTCGCCAAAGCTTCGGCTTTGTTCGTAAATCTTATTTACAACAAACATTGGACGGGGCGTTTCAAAATACTTGGCAATTTCAGCATTCGGAATGCCTGCACCTTTTAATTGCTTAACCATTAAAATTTCCGCAAGTCTGGTGGTCATAAGAGTAAGAATGACGTTTCCGCTCTCTTTTCGTTCCTTAAACAGTTTAAGCTGCTGCATAACTGCTCCGCTTTTACTTGCTATAATATCATCTATCATATCAAATACCACAAATTCCGTACTCTTTACAACTATGCTGTCAATGTCTTTACGTGTAATTTTGTTTTTCTCTCCCGAATACTCAATAAGCTTTACCGCTTCATTGTAAAGCATAGCCATATTCATTCCTACAATTCTTATGAAATAACTTATGTCACGGTCAAGTATGCTCTTATTTGCACTTTCAAACCATTTTTCAAGCCATAACTCAAGCTCACGCATACTAAGAGTCTTAAACTCTAAAAGTCCGCCAATATCAGCTATCCATTCATAGCTTTTTGCTTTCTTCTTTTCAATAATTCCCTCAGTCATAATCACTATGCAGGTTTCGGGGATTTTTTCTATATAGCTCTTGAATTTCTTGTACTCCGTAAGCTTTGAATTATTTAAAATTCCGGTATTCTTTATTATAACTATTCTCATATCAGACATAATCGGAAAGGTTTCTATCTCGGCTATTATATCGTCAACATTAACATTTTTGCCTTCAAAAACAGTGTAATTCATATCCGCAAATTCGGAATTTATAAAATGCTTTTTTATAGATTTAATTCTGTTTGCTATAAGAAATTGTTCCTCACCATAGAAAAAATAAAATCTTTCCATATTTCCCGATTTAATCTGTCGGTCAAGCTCCTTAAGCTCCATTTAATTTTCCTCCTGCTGTGAATATTCGGTCTTAATCTCCGTAATTCCGTTTGAATCAGCAACAACTGTAATATTTCCGCTTAAATCCGTTCTGTAAATTTTTATACCAAACGATTCAAGCCTGTCAAGCACCTGACCGTGAGGATGCTTGTATCTGTTATTTCTGCCCGCCGATATAACCGCATATTCGGGAGTGACCGCATTTAAAAATACTTTGCTCGATGAAGTTTTTGAACCGTGGTGACCTACCTTTAAAACCTCACAGTCAAGATTATTTGAAGACTTAACTAACGCTTTTTCGGCATCGGACTCCAAATCTCCCGTAAACAGAAAATCGGTTTCTCCATAGCTTACCTTAATTACAAGTGAGTCGTTGTTTATATTAGCTTCTCCGTCATCTTTGGTATTTGAAAATATACTTTCATCGGGAAATAAGACATCAAATACCGTTCCATCTTTAAAAGTTATTTTGTCGCCTGCGGATATGTATTTAATTTCAATACCTTTTTTATCAGCTCGTCTTACTAAATCATCATGAAGCTCCGGTCGGGTCTTAACATTCGGCATATAAATAACATCAATAGGAAACTCATTCATAAGCTCATAAATTCCCTCTGCATGATCTGCGTGATAATGAGATACAATTGCCGCATCAAGCTTATTTATGGAATTATCGGCAAAGTACCGTCTTAAAACCTCGCCGCTGCCCTTATCTCCGCCGTCTATTAATATATTTTCTCCGCTTGACAGTTTTATAAATGAAGAATCACCTTGTCCTATATCAATAAACGATGCCTGTATAACTCCGTTTTCATACGCTCCTGTGTTTACGGCTGAGGTTCCTTCGGTGGCAGGATTTAAAATATCCGTAGGTTTATTATTTATATAGCCATATATCAAAAGTATCAAAGTAATTATTCCAAAAACTATAATTTCAATTTTTCTTGCTTTCTTTGATGTATATCTGCCCATAGCTTTATTCTCCTTAATTTGAAATTTACTTTATTTTATAATAGCCTTAAAAAAAGCTAAAGTCAAGTTAATTTGAAATAATTTTTAAATATGATTGACTTAATATAAATTTGCGGTTATAATTAGTATATATAGATGTGTTCGTAAAGACACATAATTTTAAAACAATACAAACCATAAACACAACTGTTGTTCTAAATTAAGGAGGAAACGCAAATGAACAAAAAAGGCAAGTGGATTGCAGACCTTGGAAACGGCAATTTCAAAAACCCTATTCTATACGCAGATTATTCTGATCCGGATGTAATCCGTGTAGGTGATGATTTCTTTATGACAGCGTCAAGCTTTACATATGTTCCGGGTTTGCCTATACTGCATTCAAAAGACTTGGTAAACTGGAAAATCGTAAGCTATGCAGTAAAAAAGCTTCCTGAGAGATATAACAAGCCTGTTCACGGCTGCGGCGTATGGGCACCGTCAATCCGTTATAATAACGGCAGATATTACATATACTTCGGTGATCCCGATATCGGTATATTTATGACCTCAACCGAAGACCCGTTTGGCGAGTGGGACGATTTGGTATTGGTTAAGGAAGGCATTGGTATTATTGACACATGTCCGCTTTGGGATGATGACGGAAAGGCATATATAGTTCACGGTTATGCAAACAGCCGCTGCGGAATTAAGAGCAAGCTTGCAATTTGCGAAATGACTCCTGACGGCAAAAAAGCTATAACAGAGGATGTAATAATATATGACGGAACAGTAAGCCACCCGACTCTTGAGGGACCAAAGTTCTATAAGAAAGACGGATACTACTACATAATGGCGCCGGCAGGCGGAGTTCCTACAGGCTGGCAGGTAGCTTTCCGTTCAAAGAACGTATACGGACCATATGAAGACCGAATAGTATTAAGACAGGGTAAAACCGATATAAACGGACCTCATCAGGGAGGCTGGGTAGAGCTTGAAAACGGTGAAAACTGGTTTATACATTTCCAAGACCTTGATACTTACGGAAGAATTATACACCTTCAGCCTGTTACATGGAAGGACGGCTGGCCGACAATGGGTGAAAATGTAGACAGCGGTTACTGCGGACAGCCGGTTGCCGAATATAAAAAGCCAAATGTAGGAAAGGAATATCCTATTGAAGTTCCTCAGACATCTGACGGTTTTGACTCAGACAAGCTTGGGCTTCAGTGGCAGTGGCAGGCAAACAATAAGGCTGAGTGGTATTCACTTACCGAGAATCCGGGAAAGCTTCGTTTGTATGCGGTTAAGGCTGAAACTGAAAATGATAAGCTTATGTGGAATATGCCGAATGTATTAACTCAGCTTTGGCAGGCTCCGAGTATGACAACAACTGTTAAGGTAGATGTTGAAGAAGGCAAGGCTAAGACAAAGGCAGCTCTTGCAATTCTAGGTCTTAAGTATTCATATATCTCTATTTCCGGAAACGGCAGACTTTCGCAGGTTGTAGGAACTGTGAATGGTGCTAACGTTAAAGAGGAGATTGTAATGGATAAGGATCTTGGAACTTCTTCTG
>CAMCUJ010000027.1 GCA_945878965.1 uncultured Clostridia bacterium | reverse complement strand
ATAGCCTCTCTTGTTTCTTTATCAAGTCTGTTGTAAGCTGCATCTATTTCTTCCTGTGTAACCTTGATTTTATCCTGGGTAAGCTCAACCTTATCAAATTTAGCTGTATACTCAAGAACTGCCTTGTCGCCGCGATTTTTTACATCATTTGAAACCTCTGTTGCAAGCTTCATATGCTCTGAAATATCTGTTTCGGCTCTTTTCATTATGAATTGCTTTTTCTCTTCTGAAAGTTCAGATAACTTATAAATATTCATTGCAGTTTTCCTTTCCTGTTTTATCTTAAACATAAAAATAATAATTAAAATTTAAAATGTCTTTTCAAAAAGCCTTCACCTTGAGGGGAAGCCTTTATTTCGCCATATCCTCAGCCTTTTTAACGCAAGCGTCAATTGCCTGTTGAATTGAGGCTCTGAAACCCGATTTTTCAAGGTCGCATACAGCGGCAATAGTAGTTCCCCCCGGTGAACATACGTTATCCTTAAGCTGTGACGGGTGAATTCCTGTTTCAAGCACCATCTTAGCCGAGCCCTCCACTGCCTTCGCCGCAAGCTTGAGTGCAACATCACGGGTAAGACCGTAATTTACACCGCTGTCAGCCATAGCGTCAATAAGCATATAAATATATGCCGGACTGCTGCCATGAAGTGCGGTTGCAACACTCATATACTTTTCATCAAGAACAACTGTACTTCCTACGCTCTCTAAAATCTTTGTAACAATTTTAAGCTCATCTTCGGTAATATTTTTATTCGGTGATATAACCGTCATTCCGCAGTTTACCTGAGCCGGAGTATTAGGCATTGTTCTTACAACCTTTGCACAGGCTCCAAGCTTGTTTTCGATAAATTCAATACTTATTCCGGCAGCAATTGAAATAAATATCTTATCCTCATACTCTGTAAGATCTTTAATTTCATCTAAAACAAAAGGAATTATATTAGGCTTTACAGCAAATACAATAATATCTGAACACTTTACTGTTTCAATATTATCTGTAAAAGTGCAAACTCCTTTTTCACGCCATACAGAAAGTGCTTTTTCGCTCTTATCACTTACCGAAATTTCTTCCGCCTTGAATGTTCCTGCGGAAAGCATTCCTCCGATAAGTGCGGATGCCATATTTCCGGCACCTATAAATCCTATTTTCATAATAACATTATCTCCGTTTCTATGTATAACCGCACAGCGTAATTGTAAAGCTAAAATCTGACACCAAAGCTATGCCGTCATAGTATAATTAAACTGTAAGCTCAACCTCAACATCTTCAATCTTATTAGCTGCAATTATAGGGTCAACATATTCGCTTACAAATTCTTCAACCTGTTTATTAGCTCTGCCTATAAAGTTTTCAGGAATAAGAATCTTTTCAATTTCTTGCTTAGATAAATTAAATGCCGGATCATTTGCAATTCTGTCTATTAAATCGTTAGGAAGACCCTCTTCCTTAACCATTCTGCCTGCCTCCATAGAATGACGGCGGATTCTTTCGTGAAGCTCCTGTCTGTCGCCGCCTTTTTTAACAGCGTCCATAAGAATATTTTCTGTAGCCATAAACGGAAGCTCAGAATTAATTCTCTGTGCTATTACCTTAGGATAAACTACCATACCTGATGCGACGTTCATATAAATATTAAGTATAGCATCAACTGTTAAGAATGCCTCAGGAACGCTTATTCTCTTGTTTGCAGAATCGTCAAGCGTTCTTTCAAACCACTGAGTTGAAGTTGTAATTGCAGGATTAAGTGCATCAACCATAACGTATCTTGCAAGTGAACAAATTCTCTCGCTTCGCATAGGGTTTCTCTTATATGCCATTGCAGATGAACCTATCTGAGTCTTTTCAAACGGTTCTTCAACCTCCTTAAGGTGCTGAAGAAGTCTTACATCATTTGCAAATTTATAGGCACTCTGAGCAATACCGCTTAAAACAGAAAGCATCTGATAATCAAGCTTTCTTGAATAAGTCTGACCCGATACAGGAAATACCTTGTCAAATCCCATTTTCTTTGCTATCAGCTTATCAAGATTTTTAACCTTTTCATGGTCGCCGTCAAATAGCTCTAAAAAGCTTGCCTGAGTTCCCGTAGTACCTTTTGAACCGAGAAGTGCCGCCTTTTTAAGTTGATTGTCAAGATCCTCAAGATCCATAATAAGCTCCCAAAGCCAAAGCGATGCTCTTTTGCCTACAGTTGTAAGCTGAGCTGCCTGGAAATGAGTAAATCCGAGAGTTGGCATATCCTTGTACTTCATCGCAAACTCTCTTAGGTTTTCTATTACCTTTATAAGCTTCTTTCTTATAAGATTAAGTGCCTCATACATTATAATTATATCTGTATTGTCGCCTACATAGCATGAGGTTGCACCAAGATGAATAATACCCTTAGCTTTTGGACACTGCGCACCGTAGGCATGAACATGTGCCATTACATCGTGTCTTACTTCCTTTTCCTTTTTCTCGGCAACGTCATAGTTTATATCATCAGCCGCCGCTTTAAGCTCGGCTATCTGTTCATCGGTAATATTAAGACCAAGCTCCTTTTCTGTTTCGGCAAGAGCAATCCATAGCTTTCTCCATGTCTTAAACTTCTTGTCCGGTGAAAAGATATACTTCATCTCTTTACTTGCATATCTTGAATTTAAAGGACTCTCGTACGTGTTTTTAGAGTTATTCATTAGCATTCAGTACCTTTCTGTAGTTTTTATGTCTATATTAGTTTTAAATCAGCATTCGCCCTTGATATATTTTTCTATTCTGTCAAGACCGTTTTGAATATTTTCCATAGATGTTGCATAAGAAAGTCTTGCGTAACCTTCAATTCCAAAGCCCTCGCTCGGAACAAGTGCAACAAGTGCCTTTTCAAGAATATCCTCGCAAAGCTCGCTTGCTGTATTGATAACCTTTCCGTAATGCTCCTTTCCGAGAAGCTTTTTAACATTCATAAATATATAGAATGCTCCGTCAGGGTTAAGACAGCTTATTCCGTCGATTGAATTTATTCTCTCAACCATATAATCTCTGCGTTTTACATATTCATTCTTCATAACATCAATTGTACTCTGGTCGCCGTTTAATGCTTCAACAGATGCATACTGTGCGATTGAGTTAGGGTTTGACGTAGTGTGACTCTGAAGATTTGACATAGCCTTTGCAACTTTTTCGTCAGCCGCACAATAACCTATTCTCCAGCCTGTCATTGCATAAGCCTTAGCCATACCGTTTACCACAATTGTAAGCTTCTTTATATCATCGCCGAGAGTTGCAATATTAATATGCTCGCCGTTGTAAACAAGTTTTTCATAAATTTCATCAAATACAACATAGATATTATTTTTTACTGCGATTTCAGCTATAGCCAACAGCTCTTCACGGCTGTAAACCATACCTGTCGGATTGCTTGGGCTGTTTAGAACCAATGCTCTTGTCTTATCTGTTATAGCTTCTTCAAACTGCTTTGCGGTAAATTTAAAGTTATTTTCTTCGGTTGTATTTATATACACAGGAACTGCGTCTGCAACCGCAACCATCTCAGGGTAGCTCACCCAATACGGTGTAGGAATTATAACCTCGTCCATAGGATTACAGATACACATAAATACATTGGTAAGTACGTGTTTTCCGCCGTTGCTGATTACTATATTTGAAGTATTATAATCAAGTCCAAAATCTCTTTTAAATTTATCGCAAACTGCCTGCTTTAGGTCAAGAGTTCCCGATGCAGGTGTATAACGTGTAAAACCTGTTTCAATCGCTTCAATTCCTGCCTTGTTTATATTATCGGGTGTATTAAAATCAGGCTCACCGGCTCCAAAACCTATTACAGGTACGCCTTGCGCTTTCATCTGTTTGAATTTTGAGTCTATCGCAAGTGTCGGCGACGGACTTATTCTTTGTGCTTTATTTGATATATTTAGTTCCATCAAATTTTACCTCCGTTATTTTTCTTCATAATCTTACTTATAAGTTTAATATAAAATGAAAGTTTTTTCAATGCCTTTTTGTATTTTTATTAAAATGTTATAAAATTTCCTCCGCAACACGCAAAAAGTTGTGACAAGTTATTTTATTTATAAGCTCATCTGAATAACCTTTCTTCAACATTTTGTTTATAATAGTATATATATCCTCTATACCTTTTATATCCTCCGGAATCTCATCAACTCCGTCAAAGTCCGAACCAAATCCCAAAACATCTTCTCCGCCAAGCTCTAAAATGTAATCCATATGTCTTATTATATCGTCACTTGTACATTTGCCGTCATCAAGTAAAAATCTTGAATAAAAATTAATACCTATAAATCCTCTTTTATTTATAACAGCCTTAATCTGTTCATCGTTTAAATTTCTGATATGACCGCAAATAGCCTTTGCGTTTGAATGTGAAGCAATAATCGGAGCCTTGCTAAGTTCAATTACATCCCAAAATCCTCTCTCCGAAAGATGAGAAACATCAATAATCATACCAAGCCTGTTCATTTCCTTAATAACATTCTTTCCGAAATCGGTAAGTCCGCCCCTTCGGCTCTCGGTTATTCCGTCGCATATCTCGTTTGCATAATTCCATGTAAGCGTTAAAATGCGAACGCCAAGCTGATAAAATACCCAAAGTGCGTTTATGTCACCCTCAAGTGCTTCTCCGCCCTCAATGCTTAAAAGTGCAGCAATCTTATTGTGTGAAAACGCATTTTTAATATCCTCAGCCGCAGTGCAATGTGACATTATATCATAGTTTATCTCAATCTGATTATGATATTTCTTAATAAGACCCATAACATATTTCATAGGTGAGGTATTTATATTGAATCTATCAACAAATGCGGCAAAAATCTGACCGTAATTATAGCCGCTGTTAATTATTCTCTCGCAGTCAATATTGAGATTATTTTTCCTTAAGTTTTCGTTTTTTATAAAACATTCGCTTATAGTATCGCAATGTGCATCAAAAATTGTGTACATAACACGGCCTCCTTAAACAACTTATACATTCATTAATTCTATACCCAGAATGCGTCCTCTATATGATTAATTTCTTCAATGAGAATTTCATCATTATATTTGCGGGCATAGACTTCAATAACATCAAATCTTATAGGACAGTCTATATTATTTTGAATAATATATTTTTCGGTTGTACGTTTAATTTTATTCATTTTCGTTTTTGTAACAGACTCTGCCGCAGTTCCAAAGCTTGCCTGACTTCGGGTTTTTACCTCTGTAATTATAAGAATACCGTCTTTTTTGCATATTATATCAAGCTCCCCATATCGTGTACTATAATTTGTTTCAATAATTGTATAACCCTTATTTTCAAGATATTTAACCGCAGTATTTTCGCCAAGCTCCCCGAATTGTTTATTATATCCTCGCATTATTTTTTAATTCCCAAAACCTTATCGGTCATAAAGGTTTTTCTATGTACATCACTTACGCCAATCTCTCGTATTGCCTGCATATGTGCGGCAGTTCCGTAGCCTTTATGCTTTTTAAAGCCGTATCCCGGATATTTTTCGTCAAGCTTACACATATAGCGGTCACGGCTTACCTTTGCAAGAATTGACGCCGCCGCTATAGTCTGAGATTTAGCGTCACCCTTTATAATATATTCATAAGGAATTGAAAACGGAATTTTATCATTGCCGTCAATTATAACAAATTCTGCTTTTAGCTTTAAATTATTAAGTGCATTCTCCATAGCCTTATGAGTTGCATTTCTGATATTTATTTCATCAATTTCATCACAGGATATATACTCAACCGAATACGCAAGAGCCTTTTCTGTAATCTCATCAAACAGCTTTTCACGCTTTTTTTCCGAAAGCTTTTTTGAATCGTTTATTCCCTCAATTACTATTCCTTTAGGAAGTATTACTGCCGCCGCACATACAGGACCTGCAAGCGGCCCTCGCCCTGCTTCATCAATTCCGGCAATATAATTTATTCCTTTTTCATATAATGAATTTTCTATCTCAAGCATTATAAAACAATTCTCCTTTAGCAAGTATTAAAAACAGATGTCACATTAAAGTAATATTATATAAAATAAGCCTTCCCCTTGAGGGAAGGTAGCATTTCCTTATAAGAGAAAATGACGAATGAGGTATTATGCAGGTCAATACATCAATTAAAAGCAGTCTATTCTATTTTTATTATTACACCTCATCAGTCATCTCAAATTCTGCTCGCTGACAGCTTCCCCTCAAGAGGAAGTCTATTGTAATTTTACACAATAATAAATCTCAATGCGTCATTCCCCTAATTGTATATCAAACATTGAATATCGGTCATTAAAATTCAGGATTTTCAAGAGTAATCTTTCCTATTCGTGCCGCTCTGAAGTCATCAAGAATAAGATTTGCCGCACGGAAAGTATCAATCTCGCCGCCCGACACAACGCAGCCTCTTTTTCTTCCTATAGCTTCAAGGAGTTCATAGCCCAAAACCTCTGAAATATCTTCTGTAAGCTTATAACGGGTTTTAAGGCAGTCTGTGTATTCATCTCTTAAAAATTCAAGCAGATTACAGCAAAGCTCCTCAACATTCATAATCTCATCTTTAATACCGCCGGTATAGGCAATACGCTTTGCCGCCTCCTGATCCTCAAACTTTGGCCACAAAATTCCCGGAGTATCAAGAAGCTCATATTTTCCGGAAATTCTTATCCATTGCTTTGCTGTTGTAATTCCCGGTCTGTCACCCGTCTTTGCCGCCGCTCTGCCCGAAAGCCTGTTTATAAACGAAGATTTACCTACATTCGGAATACCGACAACCATCATTTTAACTGCATGCCGCTGTATTCCCTTCTGAGCCTCTCTTGAAATCTTATCGGCAAGAACTCTCTCTATCGCTTTATCAAGAAATTTAACGCCTTTGCCCGATAAGCTATCGGCTAAAACTGTAGCTATACCTTTACTTTCAAAGTAATTAAGCCACTTTTTATTTGACTCGCTGTCTGCAATATCGCTTTTATTAAGCACTAAAACTCTCGGTTTATTTCCTACAACGTGGTCTATTTCGGGATTTCTCGATGATAAAGGCAGACGTGCATCAACAAGCTCTACAACTACATCAACAAGCTTCAAATTTTCTTTTATAAGTCTTCGGGTCTTAGCCATATGACCCGGAAACCATTGCAGTGTCATAATTATTATTGCCTCCTAAAAAATTAATTACAGCCTATTATTCCGTTCCGTCGGGAATTGCTCCGAATTCCGAAAACGGCCAGAATCTAAAGCATACGCCGCCGGCAATTTCTTCAAGAGGAACCTGACCTATTTCACGGCTGTCCTTACTGTTATTTCGGTTATCTCCCATTGCAAATACCATGCCCTTTTCTATAACTATAGGCTCATCCTTACTGTAATGTCCCGAAAGCATAAGCTGTGAAATATATGAACCTATTAATTTTGTAGGCTCCTTTATATATGGTTCATCAATAACTTCTCCGTTTACATAAACCTCTGAAGTTTCAAAATCAATGTATACTGTATCGCCCTCAAGTGCAATTACTCTCTTTATATACGGTCTGTCAGGATCGGATGCCGGTGTAAATACTATAATATCACCGCGCTCTGGTTTATACATAAGCTTATTTATATATAATTTATCGGAATTTGAAAGTGTAGGCTCCATTGAGGTGCCCTGCACATTAACTAATGTAAGTACATAGGTTCTTAAACCAAAAGCTATAATTATTGCACAGCCAATAGTCAAAATCCAGTCAAGTACTTCTTTTTTCCAGCCTGTTAATCCAAACATATTATCATACTCCTATCTATACTTAGTTTCATTTTCAATTATCAAAACAGCTAAAAATGAACATGGTGATGGCTATTAAATAACCATCACCCGAATATTTATTAGATCTTCTCTTTAACCTTAGCAGCCTTACCAACTCTGTCACGAAGATAATAAAGCTTAGCACGTCTAACTTTACCGCGTCTTGTAACTTCAATCTTCTCAATCTTTGGTGAGTTGATAGGGAATGTTCTTTCAACACCAACGCCGTATGAAATACGTCTTGCTGTAAATGTTTCCTGAATTCCGCCGTGGTTCTTCTTGATTACAGTACCCTCGAACATCTGAACTCTTTCTCTGTTACCCTCTTTAACCTTAACATAGATACGAATTGTATCACCAATGTTAAACTGTGGTAAATCTGTTCTGATCTGTTCCTGTGTGATTTGCTCTAAAATATTCATTTTATACATCCTTTCTTCGTAGACATTCGTGCAAAGCTTTTCTTTACAGAGGACTGCCCCATTAACTCATATAGTATACCATATATTTTTTTATTTTTCAAGTCTTTTTTCTAAATTTTTTTAACTTTTTAATTTTATTTTTAGATTATTACGCAAAATCATCTCACATAATCAAATTCAACACCGTACATACTTACGGCATCGCCCTCATTTATTCCCTTTTCTTCAAGCATATCTATAACGCCGCACTTTCTTAATGCTCTTTGGAAATACTGCAGTGACTCATAGTCATCAAAATTAGTTGAACCGACAATTTTTCGTACCGGCAGACCCTCAACAATATATACACCGTCCTCGACTGTAACGGTTAGTGTATCATCTCGTCTTACCTCATCAAGATTTAAAAACTCATACTCCTCTTCAAATTCCTCCTTCGGAATCTTTGAAAGCTGTTCATAGGTATAATTTAAAACCTCGTCAATTCCCTGCTTTGTTGCGGCAGAAATCTTAAAAACAGTATAACCCATTTCTTCGGCTTCCATTTTGAATTCCTCAAAATTGTCATCAAAGGTCGGAATATCACTCTTATTTGCAAGAACAATTTGACGTTTCTCTGCAAGCTTTGGACTGTAAAGCTTAAGCTCATTATTAATTGTTTTTAAGTCCTCAATCGGGTTTCTTCCTTCAACTCCCGAAACATCAACTATATGAAGCAGAAGCTTAGTTCTTTCAACGTGTCTTAAAAATGCGTGTCCAAGACCGACTCCTTCGTGTGCTCCCTCAATAATTCCCGGAATATCCGCAATTACAAAGCTTCCGTCCTTCATATCCACAACACCGAGATTTGGTATAAGTGTTGTAAAATGATAATTTGCAATCTTAGGTCTTGCATCGCTTACTATTGATAAGAATGTTGATTTACCCACATTCGGAAATCCCAAAAGTCCGACATCTGCAATAAGCTTAAGCTCAAGTGAAATTTCACGCTCATCGCCGGGCATACCCGACTTTGCAAATTTCGGAGTTTGTCTTGTTGAGGTTGCAAAATGCGAATTTCCCCAGCCGCCGCTGCCGCCTTTGGCTATTACGAATTCTTCGCCGTCATCCTTCAAATCGCAAATTGCTTTTCCTGTTTCAATGTCACGGACAAGTGTTCCCTGCGGAACTCTGATTTTGAGGTCTGCACCGTTCTTTCCGCTTCGTCTTGAATCCATACCGTTTCCGCCGTTTTCAGCGGCATATTTCTTTTTATATCTGAAATCCATAAGCGTATTTATGTTTTTATCGGCAATTAAAACAACGTTTCCGCCCCTGCCGCCGTCACCGCCGTCAGGACCTCCTGCCGCAACGTATTTCTCACGGTGAAATGTTACTGCGCCGTTTCCGCCGTCACCGGCTTTTATAAATATTTTTGCTATATCTGTAAACATATTATCAAACCTTTCAATTTACATTTAAATTTGTATTAATAATTACATATTAATATTGCAAGGTGATGTGCCTTAGGCACAATATATAACTAAATCAAGATGTCCCCCGTATCTTAGGCGGTGGATTCCACTTGATTTTTTCGGTGGGAGTACCTTTTTCCCACCGAAAACGTTGAATAACGGCGCTCTGCGCCTTATTGAATTATTAATACAAATTTTTAAAAAGAGTTTGCCTGTTATGAAAAAAGGTGTACGCTCAAGCGTACACCTGCACTCAACAAAAATTACTGAGCGATTTCGTAAACAGAAACCTGTTTCTTACTCTTGCCCTTACGTTCAAACTTAACACTTCCGTTTACAAGAGCGAATAATGTATCATCACTGCCCTTACCAACGTTAATGCCCGGATGAATTTTTGTTCCACGCTGTCTAACCAAAATATTTCCTGCTAAAACGTGCTGACCGTCGCCTTTCTTGACGCCAAGTCGCTTAGACTCTGAATCTCTTCCGTTTTTGGTACTGCCGACACCTTTCTTATGAGCCATTTTAAATTCACCTCTCTTATCAATCAATATGGAAAAGTCAATGCATTAAATTACGCATTAATCTTCTTAATTTCAAGCTTTGTGTAAGGCTGTCTGTGACCCTGCTTCTTGTGATAACCCTTCTTTGGCTTATACTTGTAAACAACGATCTTCTTGCTCTTGCCGTTCTTTAATACCTCTGTATCAACAGTAGCATTCTCAACGTATGGAGCACCAACCTTAATATCATCGTTTCCTGCAACAACCAAAACCTTGTCAATTGCTACATTTGCACCTGCTTCAGCATCAAGCTTCTCAACGTATATTACATCGCCTTCCTGAACCTTGTACTGCTTTCCGCCTGTTTCAATAACTGCGTACATTCGTTTTTTCCTCCTATTACCCAAGACTCGCCAATTCCGGTATACCTAAACTTAGATATTTCATATTTTACTTATGTAAAATTAAAACCGTTCTTGTGCGGTTACCAATACACTATATCACATTTCTCTCAGCTTGTCAATAGAAAATTTCAAATT
>CAMCUJ010000026.1 GCA_945878965.1 uncultured Clostridia bacterium | reverse complement strand
GAAAAAATCAAGTGGAATCCGCCGCCTAAGATACGGGGGACATCTTGATTTAGTTGTAAACCAAAAAACAGACCGAAGAATTTCTCCGGTCTGATTCGACTGAGCTTTAGGTACTCAGTCAAGGGAAATGAAAAAAGTTTGTTAGTTGTGGTATGTATAAATAATACTACATTCTCACTGATTTTGCAATACCCATTTTCGTTAAACTTGTACTATTGACGCATCATTTTTTTGTGCAGTTTCACCAACAGAATTGCTTTTAAATCACAGTATAACCACATAGTGTGTATTTTACATATTTTAAACAGATAAATTACGTAAAACACACGATAAAAATTACACCATAAGAACCTTAAGGAATACTTTTTTACCCTTTTTAACTATCATCTCGCCGTCCTTGAAGCATTCTTCCGTAATTGCATAAGAAGTATCGGTTACCTTCTCGCCGTTTATGCTGACACCACCCTGCTGAACAAGACGTCGTGCCTCTGCCTTTGACGGTGCAAGACCCACATTAACCATCATATCAAGTATCAAAAGTCCCGAAAGCTCGGATTTTGAAATTTCAGCTGTAGGCATATTTGAATTATCGGCACCGCCGGCAAAAACTGCACGAGCCGCATCCTGTGCCTTTTTAGCCTCTTCCTCGCCGTGAACCATCTTTGTAACCTCGAAGGCTAAAATCTCTTTAACCTTATTAAGCTCCTGCCCCTCAAGCTTTTCATACTCTGCAATCTCTTCAAGCGGAATGAAGGTTACAAGCTTAAGCATTCTTATAACGTCCTTGTCATCGACATTTCTCCAATACTGATAGAACTCATAAGGCGGAACCTTTTCGGGGTCAAGCCATAATGCACCCTTCTCAGTCTTACCCATTTTCTTGCCCTCAGAGGTTGTAAGAAGTGTAAACGTCATTCCGTATGCCTGCTTGCCTTCTTTACGTCTTATAAGCTCAATTCCGCCTATAATATTTGACCACTGGTCATCTCCGCCGAACTCCATTACACAGCCGTATTCCTTATTAAGCTTGTAAAAATCAAAGCTCTGCATAAGCATATAGTTAAACTCAAGGAATGATAATCCTCTTTCAAGACGAGTCTTAAAGCACTCTGCCGTAAGCATTCTGTTTACAGAGAAATGTACGCCTACATCTCTTAAAAAGTCTACATAGTTAAGATTTAAAAGCCAGTCGGCATTATTAACCATAATCGCCTTATCATTGCCAAATTCAATAAACCGTGACATCTGCTCTTTAAATCTGTCTGCATTCGCCTGTATTTCTTCCTTTGTACGCATAGGACGCATATCAGTCTTTCCCGTAGGATCGCCTATCATAGTAGTACCGCCGCCAAGAAGTGCTATCGGTCTGTGTCCGGCATTCTGCATATGCTTCATTACCACAAGCTGAAGAAAATGTCCTATATGAAGACTGTCCGCTGTAGGGTCAAAGCCTATATAAAATGTAATCTTCTCCCTGCCCAAAAGCTCTCTGATTTCATCTTCGTGTGTAGTCTGCGCTATAAGTCCTCTTTCCTTAAGCACATCAAATACGTTCTTTTCCATTGTACTTAGTCCTTTCTCCAATAAATTTAAGATTAATTTTCCGTTTTACTTAAACTCAAAAACCTTATCCGCAAGAGCCTTAACCTGACCCTTATCAAGTGAAAATTCAGCCTTTCCGTTTACAACAGCCGCATAATTTCTCTCATTCTCACTTACAAACTTAACGGTATCCACTCTGCCGTCACGGAATTTAAAGCTGTATTCATAATCAGCATTACCGCTTAGGCTTCCTCCGCTCGGTGCCGTAAAGCTGAGTGCTATAATCTCCTGATAAATTGCCTGGAATTTTTTCTCCTCAACCTCTTTATCATTCGCATAATATTTATAGCTGTTATCACCCATATCCTCAATTCCAAACATTATGCTCTCTCCGCTGCCGCTCTTAAACTCCACAGACTCAACATCGCCTATAAAGGCTAAATATATAGACGGGTCAAGGAGCTTAAATGTTTCAAGCTTAAGAACCGAAAGCTCATTCGCCGAAAGCGTAAACACACTGTTTTCGCTCGGAAGCTTTGCATAATACATTCCGTTTTCTTCTTTTCCAAGCTCAAGCTCTAATTTTTCATTAACGGTCTGAAACCTTAAAACAGTTTTCTGCGATTGGTCAAGTCCGTACTTAGAAAGATCATTCGGTGCGTCCTCAACATAGCTTATAATCTTAAGGTTTGGAATTTTCTCAAATAAATACTGTTCAAATGTGTCGGTATTGATATTTTTATAATACGGCTTATCCATAATAAATGCGTTCGCCGCAATATCATTTTGTAATTCTTCAGCATTCTTTCGTCTTATACTTATGATATTTCCGTTAGGCTTTTCAATTACCATACTCACAAATTCATCCAGTTTTTTAAGACCTTCCTCAGTAATGTTATGAAGATTTTTCATTCTGAGATTATCAATGCTCTGAATCATCGCCTTAGCCGAAGAATTAAAAAGCGTGTAAACCTTGCCGTCATTATTGAAGGTTATATAATACCTGTCCTGAGTCGGAGCCGCATTTCCGATTTTTATATCATACTCCGCTCCGTCTGCAAAAAGCTTAATTTCAGCATGCGGCTTGTCGAGTCCGTAAGATATAAGCTCACCCGCATTTTCTATAACATCATCGGCGTTAATAACTGCCGCCGCCTTTATAAGCTCATCAACCTTTACGCTGTCAAGCCTTATAAATTCCTTTCCCTCAACTGCCCATTCATCGTTGTTCTTTACCAAAGCATATTCAAAATCCGCAGTCTTAATACTGTACCTTGTTATAGTATCACTCGGAATTGACAAAAGCGATGTGTACTCTGTAATTGTATTATTTTTCTCGTTATTTTCACTCGGAGCTTCCACTCGGCTAAGCAGAAAATAAGCTGCTGTAAGCAAGGCGAGAACTATAACCGCAGCAATTATGGAAATAATCTTCTTTTTCATTAATTTATCTCCTCCGTTTTACTATGCCTGTTTTCTCTTAAGCCATACAATAAGACCTATAAATATTATTATAAGCGGAATTATATAAATTACAATTCCCTTAATCAAATCGCTCTGACTCTGTGCAAGCTCAAATGTCGGAGTTTTATTAATCTGCTTTGCCTCAATTGTAACGCTTTCAGAGCGATTATTAATACTGTTAGCCGCATTAATTACAAACTGCTTATTCGCACCCTCCTGTGCTGCCAAAACTGCCGCATCGGTGCTTGCGCACACAAACAGTTTGGCATTTACAGTATTCTTTTCAACATAAAGCTGACGGTTTGAAAGAGTACAAAGCGTGAACTGTCCACTCTTATCGTCCTCTTCCTTTTCCGGCTTGCCGGAATGAAGATTAGTCTTTGCATAGGCAGAGTCACTTGTCTGATATAAAACCTCGGTTGTAACAGACGGAACCGAAGTAACGGTTATGCTTCTTGCATAAGGAAAATACACATTTGAATTTTTTATAGGCGCAGTAATGGAGCTTTCGCCTGACGGCGTTCCTATAATAACATTCGGCGTATTCTTTGAAAACTTAGTTGTATCACCCTCAACAACCATATCATTATTCACGGCAATTCCCCACTCCGAAAGGTAGGAATACAAGTTAGGAAGTGTAACGTCGGTAACGTCCATAAACAGCATCAGATTATTTCCGCCCTTGAAATATTCATCAAGCTTTGCAAGCTCCTCATCTGTAAAGTCCATAGACGGATTTGAAATAACTATTGTACAGATATTCTCCGAAATCTCACCTGATGCAAGGTCAATATCACAGCAGTTATAATTCTCAATACCGTAAACGCTCTTTAAGGCTTCAACTGCGTCCGTATTTTCATTATGACCGGTAGTGAATGCAATGTCATAGGTTCTGTCGCTTATAACGTAGGCTATAGCAGAGGTTAAAAGCTGTTCAAGCTGCATATAGGTATCTCCGCTCTCCGAGCCTCTTTTGAAATACGTATTCGTATCAATCATCTTATATTTATCTCCGCATTCAACTATAAGGCTGCCTATGCTTATATTTTCGCCCTTTGAGGTATATTTTTCGGCGAATGCCGGATTGCTGTTCACATACACCTCCTGAAAGCTTATATTGCTGTTTTGAGCCTGATAATTACCGATATAAACATCAATATTATTCATAATGTTTGCAAGCTCATCATCAAGATATCCGGTATATGAAAAACCACTGTTTGTTAGCGAATAAATATTTATCTTCTTATCAACTGTTTTTAAAAGCTCCTTAGTTTTATCCGAAATCTCAAAAACATTTGTAGGCGTAAGGTCGGCTTTAAGTCCAAACTTATCAACGCTCATACTTACCACCATATTAAGAACTACCGCAATCGCTATAAGAACAACTATAACAACCGACGAATATGAATTATATTTAAGCCTTTTACTTATATTCTTCTTATCGGGCTTTTTTTCTTTATTATTTATTACATCTTTATTATTGCTCACAATTATCACCTAACCTTTAAATTTAATATTCAATATTTAGTCAAAAACAAGATTCTATATAAATCTTCTCTTTTCAAGCGTCTGAATTGTAAAGTAAACAAACAACGCTGTAATACTCAAATAATAAATTATTACCGCCGGATTAAGAATTCCTATAAAGAAATCCTCAAATCTTGCAGTTATAGATAACCATGATACAATATTTGCAACAATCGGAATACTTATATTTGCGGCAAAGCTGTCAAGAAGCACTAAGACAAGCAGAATACCGAATGAAGCGATAGCCGAAATTATCTGATTTTCGGTAAGAGCCGAAATATAAAGTCCGATAGATATGAAAACCAAGCCAAGAAGAAAAAATCCCACATACTGAGATATCATAATTCCGACAACAGGTTCGCTTACTATCATCATAATAATAGGAAATATCCATGTGCAAACCAAAACCAAGCCGTAAATTGCAGCTGTCGCAAAGAATTTGCCAAGGACTATTTCTGTCATCGTAACCGGAGCGGTAAACAAAAGCTGGTCGGTTTTGTTTCGCTTTTCTTCAGCCAAAAGACGCATTGTAAGTATCGGAACAAGCACCACAAGAACCACCGAAAGAGATGCGAAAAATCCCGAAAGGTCAGCAATCTGAGGCTCCATTACATTCATAACGAACATTATTGCAGCCATAAGCATAAAAAATCCAATAAATATATAGCCTATCGGAGTAATAAAGAAATTTTTGAATTCACGTTTAAATATCGCTTTCATTTTTTTCTTCCTCCTTTGCCGCTTTCTCTGTTTCAAGTATATTCTTAACCACGCTGTTATCACGCTTTGTAAGCTTTCTGAAAATATCCTCAAGAGTTACTTCCTTTTCTCTGAGCTCAATAAGGCTGAGATCTGCATCAAGAAGGCTGTGTGCAATTTCCTTTCGTGCATCAATTCCCTTCTTTACAGTTACCTCTGCCAAAATATCGGTACCCGAATTTGAAAGCTCATAGCTTTCAATTGAAGATATTTCGGACATAACCTCATTAACCTTATTTTCATCTCCGTCAATTCTGACATACAGCTTATTTTCAGAGCCATATTTTTTGGCAAGGTTCTCGGGCGTATCCTCGGCTATAATTTTTCCGTTATTAATTATAATAACTCTTGAGCATACCGCACTAATCTCAGACAAAATGTGTGAACTTAATATAATAGTATGCTCTTTTCCAAGCTGCTTAATAACGTTTCTTATCTCCACAATCTGATTTGGGTCAAGTCCCACGGTAGGCTCATCAAGAATCAATACCTCAGGATTTCCGATAAGTGCCTGTGCAAGACCCACTCTCTGCTTATATCCCTTTGAAAGATTCTTTATAAGCCTGTTTTTAACATTCATAATTCCCGTTATATTCATAATTTTTTCGATATGCTGTTTTTTATCACCGCAATCCGCATTTTTAAGCTCATAGACAAAATTAAGATATTCTGTAATCCGCATATCAATATAAAGCGGTGGAATTTCCGGAAGATATCCGATTTTCGATTTTGCCTCCTTAGGACTTTCAAGTATGTCAAAGCCGTCAATAAATACACTGCCGTCAGTGCTTGAAATATATCCGGTAAGCATATTCATAGTAGTTGATTTACCTGCACCGTTCGGACCTAAAAAGCCAACTATCTCACCCTTTTCAATCTTAAATGAGATATCATTTACCGCAATATGTCCGTCATAACGCTTAGTAAGATTTTTAACCTCAATCATTATTAATATAAGTCCTTTCTTGATTAATATTTCCACCCGTGCAAAGCAAATTTAAATTATTCCTCTGTTTTCTCTGTTTCCTTCTTTTCCTTAACATCAGTCTTAATCGAAAGCTCATCAAGCTGCTTTTTTTCAACAAAGTCAGGCGAATTTACCATAAGCTCGGACGCTGTCTGTACCTTCGGGAACGCTATAACGTCACGAATTGAATCACAGCCTGCCATAATCATTACAAGTCTGTCAAGGCCGTAAGCAAGTCCTCCGTGAGGAGGTGTACCATACTTAAATGCCTCCATTAAGAATCCGAATCTGTCCCAAGCCTCTTCCTTTGTAAAGCCAAGAGCCTCAAACATCTTCTGCTGCAAATCTGCATTATATATTCTTAGACTTCCTCCGCCTATCTCCGTTCCGTTTAAAATTATATCATAAGCCTTAGCTCTTGCCTTAGCCTTATCAGTTTCAAGAAGCTCCACGTCCTCGTCCATAGGTGCCGTAAACGGGTGATGCTTTGAAACATATCTGTTTTCTTCCTCTGAATATTCAAACAGCGGAAATTCAGTTACCCATAGGAAATTAAACTTACTCTTATCTATAAGGTCAAATCTTCTTGCAACCTCAAGACGAAGATTTCCGAGTGCATCATACACAACGTCATTCTTATCGGCAACTATAAGTATACCATCTCCTGTTTCCGCTCCGCTCATTTTGATTATGTTATTTACCTCGTCCTCAGTTAAAAACTTTGTAATCTGTGAACGTAAATTTCCTTCTTCAAGCACAATCCAAGCCATTCCCTTTGCTCTGTAGGTCTTTACATACTCGGTAAGCGAATCAAGTGTCTTTCGTGTAAGCTTTGAGGCAAGTCCCTTTGCCACAATACATCTTACACTTCCGCCGTTTCGGACAGGCTCTGAAAATACCTTAAAGCCGCAGTCCTTAACAGCCTCGGAAATGTCTACAAACTCCATCTCAAATCTTGTGTCCGGCTTATCCGAACCGAATCTGTCCATAGCCTCCTGATACGGAAGTCTTATAAACGGTGTCTGAACATCAATGTCAAGTGCTTCCTTGAACACTTTCTTTATAAATCCTTCATTTATCTCAATAATTGTATCTATATCTATAAATGAAAGCTCCATATCTATCTGAGTAAACTCCGGCTGTCTGTCCGCTCTTAAGTCCTCATCTCTGAAGCACTTAGCTATCTGAAAATATCTGTCATAGCCCGAAAGCATTAAAAGCTGCTTGTAAAGCTGAGGTGACTGAGGAAGTGCATAGAACTTTCCCGGGTGAACACGGCTCGGTACAAGATAATCTCTTGCACCCTCCGGCGTACTCTTTGTAAGTATCGGAGTATCTATCTCCAAAAATCCGTTGTTATCAAAATAATCTCTCGCAATCTTGGTAACTTTATGACGAAGCATTAGATTTCTCTGCATATCAGGACGTCTTAAGTCAAGATAACGGTACTTAAGTCTTAAAGCATCATTTGTATCTATGTTTTCTTCAATGTAAAACGGTGTAGTTTCAGCCTCGTTAAGAATTCTGAGCTCTGTTGCAAATACCTCTATCTCGCCGGTTTTCATATCCTTATTTATATTTTCCGGAGTTCTTAGAGAAACCTTACCCTTTACGGCAATAACATATTCACTCTTAAGCTTTTCAGCCTTCTCAAAAACTGCTCTGTCAGTCATATCGTTAAATACAACCTGAACTATTCCCTCTCTGTCACGAAGTGTAACAAAGTTTACTCCGCCAAGCTTTCTGTTTCTTGCGACCCAGCCGCAAAGCACAACCTCTCTGCCGTTATCGTCGGCAGTAAGTGCTCCGCACATATCCGTTCTCTTTAATCCCTGCATTGTTTCCATTATTAGTGTAACCTCCTACTTTTTTAAGCTTTCGATAATTTTTTCGGCAGAAAGCTCAATCTGAACCTCTTCACCGCTTTCCATATTCTTAAGTGACGCTGTGTTTTCCTTAACCTCGTCATCTCCTAAAATCATACTGTATTTTGCATTAATCTTATTTGCATATTTCATCTGTGCCTTAACACTTCTTAAAAGCAAATCGTTCTCCACATAAATTCCGTTAATTCTTAAATCGTAAACCAATCTTTGTGCAAACTGCTCCGCATCCTTTCCGATAGTTCCTATGAAAATTTCGGGAGCATTTTCAAGAGCCACAGGCATAATTCCCTGACTCTTCATAATCATAATAAGACGCTCAAGTCCTGCCGCAAAGCCTATTCCCTCGGTCGGTTTTCCGCCAAGCTGCTCTACAAGTCCGTTATAACGTCCGCCGCCGCAAACCGTAAGCGATGAACCGTCTATATCGGCTATAATCTCAAACACCGTCTTTGTATAATAGTCAAGTCCTCTTACTATGTTCGGATTTATTGTATAGTCAATGCTTAAATTATCAAGATTTAATTTTGTTTCTTCAAAATGCTTGCTGCAATCCTCGCAAAGGTAATCAAGCATTCTCGGCGCATTCTCTGCAATACCGCTGCACACCTCGGATTTACAGTCAATTATTCGCATAGGATTTTTCTCAAGTCTGCCAAGGCAGGTAGTACAAAGCCTGTCCTTAAACCTTGAAAAATACTCGACTAATTTTTTGTTATACTCCGCACGGCACTTTGGACAGCCTATATTATTTATGTTAAGCTTTAAATTCTTAATTCCGAGTCTGTCTAAAAACGTCATGGCAAGTGCAATAATTTCAGCATCAGTCTTTGCGGTTTCCGCACCAAAGCACTCTATTCCGAACTGATGAAATTCACGCAGACGTCCTGCCTCCGGCTTTTCATATCTGAAGCACGGAATTATATAATACAGCTTTGTCGGCTGAGGATTTGCATAAAGCGAATTTTCTATGTAGCTTCTTACCAGCGTTGCTGTTCCCTCAGGCTTAAGAGTCATACTTCTTCCGCCCTTATCAAGAAATGTATACATCTCCTTCTGAACGACGTCCGTAGTATCTCCGACTCCACGGTTAAAAAGCTCCGTATTCTCAAAAACAGGAGTACGTATCTCGCCGTAGCCGAACACACGGCAAAGCTCTCTTGCGGTTTCCTCAACATATCTCCATAAACCGCAGTCGTTTGGCAATATATCTTCAGTTCCTCTTATCTTGGTTATCATCTTTTCACAGCCTTTCTGCTTTTTTCACACATCAGAATAAATCTGCACAAGGTTATTCCCATTTGCCGCAAAGCAAATTTGAAATAGCAGAATTACTCTTAATATCTTTTTACGGTATTTTTAAGAATTCCTATACCCTCAATTTCTATTTCGACCGTATCCCCGTCTTTCATCTCACCTATTCCCGACGGAGTTCCCGTAGTTATAATATCCCCCGGCTTAAGCGTCATTATTTTTGAAATTTCGCTGATAAGGTAATCCGGCTTAAAAATGAAGTTGCTTGTGTTTGAATTTTGCTTAAGCTCGGAATTAAGATATAGCTTTATATCAAGGTTATTGGGGTCAAGCTCCGTTTCAATAACCGGTCCGATTGGTGCAAATGTATTAAAGCTTTTAGCTCTCATCCACTGCGGATCCTTTTTCTGAAGGTCACGGGCAGTAACATCATTTAAACAGGTATAGCCTAAGACATAATCCAAGGCCTCCTCCTTTGAAATATTCTCAGCGGTTTTCTTAATAACTATAGCAAGCTCGGCTTCATAATCAACCCTGTTTGACATAGGAGGATAGATTATATTATCCAAAGGCCCGATAACCGCTGTATCAGGCTTTAAAAACAATGCCGGAAACTCAGGTATCTCATCGCCCATTTCGTTGGCATGGTCGGCATAATTAAGTCCGACTGCCACAATCTTTGTAGGTCTGCACGGTGCAACAAGCTTTACATCATCAATATTTACGCATTTTCCGCTTATACTGAATTCTCCGAAAATATCACCGTCAATAAGCTTTATTGTATTATCCTCAATACAGCCGTATCTTTCATCATTCTCACCATCTATTATAAATCTTGCAATTTTCATAATTTTATTATTCACCTCTTTGTTAAAGTGTTGCCGTAAAAGTGTTTTCCGCACAGGCGGCTGCAAAAGGTCGTCCTGCCGGATTATAACAACTAAAGCTTTACGTTCATTTATGGTCACCGTGCGACAGCGGTCGCTGTCGCCGTTCTTTTCTTTTTGCGCTAAGACGCAAAGAAAAGAACCAAAAGAAAAATTGTTACTTCGTAACAGTTTCGTAACAGTTCGGCTATCGCCGAAAAAAACCTTGAGGCTCTGCCTCAAACTCCGCAAGCTTTGAAAAGCTTGAGCAAACTTTTTATTCCGCTTCGCTGTCCTTCGCTTTTACGCCTGTAGGCGTTAGCCGACCAGGACTGCATTATTACGGCAACAACGTTGCCGTGCAAAAGCGACCGCGGTCACTATCCATAAATTCCTCATAGATTTCATTAATAAG
Organism: uncultured Clostridia bacterium; assembly: GCA_945878965.1. GTDB lineage: Bacteria > Bacillota > Clostridia > Monoglobales > Monoglobaceae > CAMCUJ01. The sequence continues at coordinate 175 of CAMCUJ010000026.1, read as the reverse complement.
CTCTGTAAGCTCGTCCTTACCGTTCCTTTTCTCTGCCGAAAACGGTATGAGAACCGAATCTTCATCAAGCTCAAGCTCATTGTATATAACAGTTAAATTTCCATCTATCTGAGATTTCTTAAGCTTGTCAAGCTTGGTTGCAACAACCACAGGCTCAAAGCCGGCATTTCTGACC
>CAMCUJ010000025.1 GCA_945878965.1 uncultured Clostridia bacterium | reverse complement strand
ATAAGTTCTGATAAGTTATCAAGAGCAAGATTTCTCTTGTCCATAAGGTCATTAGCCTTTTCTCCTGTCATCTCATACTTTAGTATCTTGTCATTAAGCTCAGCTATCTGTATAACTAAATCATTCGCCTTTTTAGTATTTACCTCAATTGCTCCATTTTCATCACTTTGAAGATTTGATATACGCTTACTGTAATACTGAATGGTTTCGGTAAGACTTATCGCATTCTGTCTTACCAAATTTCTGATATCCTTACTGTCCGGCGTTTTCTGAAGCTCCTGAAAAGAATCATTAAGGCTCTGCATTACCGAAGTTATACCATTATCGCTTGGTTCATTGAATATATCTTCAACATAATAAAATGTTTCCGCCTTAGAACTCCACATACTATAATCCGTATTTTCACTTCTATATTGAATATCAAGGAATTGATTTCTTATCTGCTCAATATAATTTACTTTTACACCGCCGCCGGTTGTAGCTTTCATTCCGCTTGATACAATTACCTGTGTATACGGACCTTCTATATTGCTAAGATTTAATCTCTGCCTTGTATATCCCTCTGTTGCTGAGTTGGCAACATTATGTCCTGTAAGCTCCAATCCTTTTTGGTTTGCAAATAAACCGGTCTTTGCTATTTCCAAGCCATAAAATGTACTTGCCATTTTTTACACCATCCTATCAAATAGATTTACGCTCTGCGTTTTCTCCATATTCTCACTGCCGTCCATATTATAACCGGCTCCGCTTTCATCCAAAAACGCATTCTTAAAACACTCTATATAACTTAACTGAACTTTTATAAGATTACTGTTTATCTTATTAAGTCTGTTTACCTTTTCAAGAATTTCATTTAATTCAACAAGAGCCTCCATAAGCTCATCTTTATTTTCTTCAATATTATCAATTATCTGTCTTAATGTGATTTTATAACCTATTCCAAGTTCATTCCCGATTTTGGCACTGCATCTTTGTCTTATTTCATCTATGTCAGATATCTGTTCTATTATCTCTTTTTCCTGCTCAACTATCACATTAAGCTTTGAAACATCATTCTTGATTATAGCGTCCTTTTTATTCTCGGAAAGAACAGCTATATCCTCATAAAGTTTCTTCAGATTGTTCAGCGATTTAGCAATTATTCTTATTTCATTATCCATACAATCACAGCCTTTCCTAAAACTTTATTTCTTATAGCTATCCAATCAGCAAATTTAATTATCAAATTAAGCAAAAATTGAATACATATAATTCAGCAGCAGAACTCTGCTAAATAAACTCGTCTGTGATTAATTCGCACAAACTGTATCATCGCATATTTCTTTATACACAGCATAATTTATTATGCAATGTATTCTATAATCTTATCGGCTATAGCTTCTGCATTAATCGTATATCTTCCTGCCTGTATTTCTTTTTTAAGTGCGTTGATTCTTTCTTCACGGGAGATTTCCTGATTGCTTACTCTTTCCATTCTAAGTGCATCACTCGAAATTTCAACGGTATCTCCTCTTAAATCTGAATTCTTTTTAGCTTTATCTACAGAATATCTTTCTGAATTATTATATACTGTCGCTGAATACGTCTTATAAAAACTACCGTTAATTTTCATTTTCAGTCCCCCTTTTTCCATACAATTAATGATAAATATTTTTAATATTTTATGTTCTGTTGCTAATCCTCATCTTATTTCCACGCATATTAACTTTATCTCCTCTGTTTTTGCCATTAAGCTCATCCTGCTTGGCTTTAAGCTCATTGGAAACACTGTTAAACATTGTTCCCATATGCGATAAACATTCCTTGCAATATCTTCCGCTTCTTATGCTTTTTCCGCATCTGTCACAGGTTATAACACCTTCATCCGCATTTTCAAGAACAAGTCGGTCATCTCGCAAAAGAAATACTATATCCTTTTTTGAAACTTCCGTATTTTTGCTTATCTCAGCAACCGTTGCTCCGGGATGTTTTTCAAGATATTCTCTTATTATCTTTACACTTTCATCCATCTCTTCTATACAGCTTAAACAATATCCCGATGAACCGTTTATATATGCTTTTCTGCATTTTCTGCAATATTCAAATCCCATAATTTAATCCTCCAAGTTACACAAAATTTATCTTCTTAAATTATTAGCCATTTCCTCCATTTGGTCAGCTATACTTAAAACTCGTGATGACATCTGATACGCACGCTGTGCTTTTATCATATTCACTACCTCATCACCCATATCAACATTAGAACCTTCCAAATACTTTTGTGTTATGCCGGGATTTTCGACCGCCTCGGCTGCACCTGATATATCAGTTTCTACAAACAAATTCGATCCTATAGCATCAAGTCCCGCAGCATTGGTAAATCTGACAGTTCCGAGTGTTGCAAAAATTTCATTGTCGGGATTGTATAAATTTCCGTTTTTATCTATTGAAAGATTTGAAACCTCAAAATCAATTGCAATCCTGTTTCCGTTATTATCAAGAACATATTCTCCATTTCCCGTAACAATATAACCGACATCTCCCTCCGCCGAAAGCGTAAAGCTGCCGTCTTTTGTATACGCACGACTTCCATCTGCTCGTTCAACCGTATAATATGCCTCTGTATTTGTAATTGCCGCATCAAGCGGATTTAATGTAGAAATCATAGGTCCCTGCGTATTAACCTTAGCAATCGAATTTACTATTACTCCGCTGCCCTTTAAAAGATTCTCTGTGCTTGCACCGTTTGAAGCATCCAAAACCTCTGCATATAATGCGTCCTTAAAACTCACTGTATCTTTTTTATAACCATAAGTTTCTGCATTTGCTATATTGCTTGCAACAACATCAAGCTGAGTCTGATATCCTCTCATTCCAGATGCCGCCGTATGTAGTGACTGTATCATATCATTTCTCCTATATATTTAATTCAAAAGTCAGTCTTAAATCTTGCCTAAATCATTTGCCGCTTTATTAAGCGTTCCGTCTATTATCTGTATAACCTTCTGATTTGATTCATAATTTCTGTAAATAGTCATCATATCAACAACATTATCTACCATACTCACATTTGAAGCTTCAACCATATACTGTCTTATCTGAGCATTAGAATCAACCGCTGCACCGGCAGAGAAATTATTGTATAAATTATTTCCCTCTTTTCTGAGTCCTCCGTTATCAGCAAAGCTTACAAGCCTTATCCTGCCTGCAATTTCGCCGTCAACCATAACGTCGCCGCTTGTATTTACCGTAAAATCACCGCCGCCGACATTTATGATTCCGTTCTCACCCATAACTGCATAGCCGTCATTTGTTATAAGAATTCCATCTCTTGTTACGGCAAATTCACCATTTCTTGTATATCTTTCTCCCTGAGGTGTCTGAACTACAAAAAATCCATCACCGTCTATTGCCATATCAGTTTTTTTATCCGTCTGAGTAAGTGAACCTGTAACAAAATTAGTTAAAACACTGTCTACGTGAATTCCAAGATTATGAGGTCCTACCTCGTTATATGTATTAACAACATTAGTGTCGTTTATTCTTGATATAAGCATATCATTAAACGAACGTGATACCATACTGTCTTCTTTAAAACCGACAGTCTGGACATTTGCAAAGTTATTAGCAACAACATCCATCTGCTTTTGAAGTGTGAGCATAGCTGTTCCCGCTGTATATAGTCCTCTTTCCATACGTATTTTCCTTTCCGTAAAATCACGTTTTAATATCAAATAAAATCAAATATCAAAAATACTCCATCAATAATACATCGTATTAATAATATCGTACATTTTTTTTAAAACTTTAATCCAATACATCAATAATTAATTTAATTTCAGAGCTTGTAATTCCAACCTCCCTCGCAATATCGTTTATATCCATACCCGCCTTATAAAGCTCTATGGCTTTTTTGCGTTTTTTCTTCTTAATCTCTTTTGTTTCGTTGCTTGAATTATTTTTTATTGCCTTTTCAATAGATTCGCCGATTTCCTCAAGTGTTTCCGGCTTCTTTAAAAATTGAGTAGGTAAAAACTCCTTAACTTCATCATTGCCTTCATCTGAATTTTCAGCAACGCCTATACTGCGGCTCTCAAGCTTATTAATCCTGTTTAAAATCTCCTCAAGTGCAGAATCCATTTCTTCTCTGACATATCTTTCAACAATTCGCCTTACTGCCTCGGAAACTTTATTATCAAGCTTATTTTCAATATTTTTATTAACAATTTCTTCTATGTAATCTTCGTTGATCGAAAGAGAATTTTCATTCTTGCCTATCTTTCCGATAAGTTCTGATGTTTCCTCTTTCTCGTTCTTTATTTCGTTTTTTGCTTCCTCGGCATATTCTTCAAAGCCCTCAAGCATATCCTCAATCTGCTCATAAAGCTTTAAAATTCTCGCCTCACGTTCTTTTGTACCCTGACTTCTGTTATCAGGCTTATCAATCTTAAATACAAACTTCATTACTATAAGCATTCCAAGACATAATATAAATACAAAAGTCGCAAAAAGATAATATTCAGTCATTTAAAACTCCTCCCGCTTTATCATCTTAAATCTTAATACCTATATTACTTTTAAATACATTTAAACACCGAAAGAAGCGAACGAATATGAAATTCCTCCGCTTCATAAATTATTCTCAGTTTTTCTTTTCACGTTTTTTAGGCGGAGTATACACAGTATACGCAATCTCACCATCAACAATCTTAAACGTTGTGTTCATACACCTTGAATCAAGTCTTAGCTGAACTGAATTAATAGTTATATTTGTGCCTATATTTGCGACATCTGCAACACTTATATAGCTTTCCTTATTTACGGACATCATACCTCTGATTGAATCAAGTTCATCTGCTTTTTCATTAAGAATAGCATATTTTTCCTGATACTCTGCAAGCATCTTTTGCTTTATAATCTTTTGCTTCGTATTAAGCGCAGAATCATCCAAATTTTCTACTTTTTTAAGTTCACGTGTTTCCTTACTTAAAAGTGCAACCTCTTTTTCAAGCTGCTGTACTCTGCTCTTAAGCTTCGGAAGTACACCAACCTCAAGATTGGTTTCAATATTAGAATTTGAACCGGCATTCTGGCAGTTAATTCCAAACATACTTTTCACACTTCCGCCGATAATGCTCGCTCTTTGTCCTTTAACATCAATATAACCGGCACACTCAACCCTACTGTTTACTATAGAACCGGATATTATATCACCGTCAGAATAAACTATAGCATTTTCAATATACTGAGCCGTTATTTCTTCTCCTGCGGTAATAGTACCCTTTCCGCCGCCTTGAACACCGCCTCGGATATTAATTTTTCCGCCTGCCTCAAGATTTGCGGAATCGACTATTCCGTCAACCTCAATCGAACCTCCGGCCTTTACAAGCATTCTCGGTCTTACGCTGCCTCGAATCTTTATATTCTTATTAAACTCTATATTTCCCGTTGATAAATCTACATCTCCGTTTATAACTAAAACCTCATCAACGTTTAAAGCTCCGTTTACATACTCAACTACACCCTCGACCTTTGAAACTATCTCTGTTCCGGTTTCAGCAAGCATTACATTTCTTCCAAGCGGCAGTCTTATACCCTTTCCGTCTTTAGCCTTAAGGAAATCGCCCACAACATTTCTTCCGGATTTTCCTTTGGTAGGCTTTTGATATGTGGCGAGAACCTCTCCCTCTTTTACGGAAATAAACTTGCCAAGGCTGTAATAATCGACATATCCATCCTCTGTTTCCTCCGGTTTGCCCTCACCTTTAAAATCAATTTTTATTGTTACTTTTCCATCTTTTCCGTCAATTGCCGGAATTCCATCAGCTACTCTGTATTCCTTACCGTATTCTCTTTCTTCAAATGCTTCTTTTAATTTTTCCTCATCTATGCCCGTAACTATTCCGACTTTTTTAACTTCCTTTTTAAATTCATCATACTCAAGCTTTTTTCCGCCGTCCGGAGGCAAAAATGTTATATATCCGATCATTTTATCAAGAGAAAATCTTGCGGATATACTTTCATCAACCTGATACTCATCCTGAGGTTCTGCTATTCTTCCTCCCGTTTTTCTTTCAGCAAGTATTGTTTTTACAGCCTCAACACTTACATCTCTTATCTTCTTAAATTCAATACGCTTATTTACCATCTCAAGCGTCACAGGCTTTCCTTCACCCGTGCTGTATTTAATATTAATAAATACACCATCCTCTGTATATATAAACGATATCTCTCCGTCTGATGATGCTTTCTCTATCTCTTTTTTTGCATTTTCCACACGCTTGTCATACGAATAATCTGTATCAATTATAGAATTCTCCGGGACAGCTTTTTCCACTCCGTCTTCAGATTCTGTCTGTTTGATACTGCACTCATACTCCGCCTTATCTATAACATTACCCAAAAACTTTTTTGCAGGCTTTATCAGTTTAATTTCGATATTCTCCGCCTCTTTAGAAAATTCCTTTGAAGCAAGCAATAACGCTTCTGCGTCATCTTTAGCTTTAATTATTATTTTGTTTTCCATAAAAACCTCCACCATTTAACTCTCAAACATTTCACACGAATCCTATAATAAGAGAATATCCTGATTTTAATTACATATTTAAATCACTTAAATACTTTTTAAGCTTACCAAGTATTCTTGAATGTATCTGTGAAACCCTTGATTCTGATACACCTATAACTCCCCCTATTTCTTTAAGCGTCAACTCTTCATAATAATACAAACTGATAACTATTTTCTCCTTTTCGTTTAATGAATTCACAGCACTTATCAAAGCTTCTCGTACCATCTTATTCTCAAGACTGCTTTCCGGTGATTCTTTGGTATCAACAGGCTCATTTATTCCTAAAGAACCTGCCATCAAATCATCAAACGCTACAACATTTGCCGCATGTGCAACACCGACTAAATCTTGAAAATCCTCAATTTCAATACCTAAATACTTCGCAACTTCCTCGTCTGTAGGAACTCTTCCGATTTTAGCTTCAAGCTCATCATATGCATGAGTCACTTTTTTGATCTTCTGTCTGAGTCTGGCGGGAAGCCAGTCCTGTTTCCTAAGCTGATCTATTATAAAACCTCTTATCCTTATTACAGCATAAGTTCTGAACTTTACCCCCTTTGAACTGTCGAACTTCTCGACAGCATCTATAAGTCCAAGATACCCGCAGCTCATCAAATCATCATAATCTATGTATCTGCTGTACTGTGATATAAGTTTTCCAACTTCTATTTTAACAAGCGGTCTATAATATGTTACAAGTTCGTTCCTGGCATCTATATCCCTGGTTTTTTTGTACTTTTCCCATAAAACGGAGTCTTCGGTGTCGTAATTTTCCATCTAATCCGCCCCCTTTTTATGCATCTAATACAATTCTGATTTATAATGTATTTTCGGCTATTTATTAGATAACCGCCTATACTATCTGTGTTTTCTAACATTAATTTTATCACACTTAATCCAAAATTTCAACATAAAAATTCTGTATAATCACTTTTGTTAATTATACATAAACAAACGGTATCTTTTTTGAATATATTTATTTTCAAGCTCACTATTTTCAGCATCTTCACCCAAACATTTTCTTAATAAATCTTCTGATTCCGCTTACCTCTGTCTTAGGCTCACTTTCGCCGATATTTAAAAATCGCTTTGCAATCTCTGATATATTCCTTGATGCTGTACAATTCGGAAACTGAATAGTAAACGGCTTTTGTGCCTTGACAGCCTTTGAAACACTGAAATCATCAGTTATATATCCAAGTTTTTTTATATCAATTCCAAGATAATTATGTGCTACATTTTTGAATTTGTTGAATATCTCCTCAGATTCGCTGAAATTCTCCGCTCTGTTTATAACAAGTCTTATTTTTGTAGCCTTATCAACCTTTATAACGGTCTTTGTAAGAGCATAAGCATCAACTATAGCAGGAGGTTCTGCAGTTGTAACCAAAATCACTTCGTCACTTGCCTGAATTAACTGAATATTATTTCTGTTTACTCCCGCTCCGGTATCAAAGATTATCACATCAACTATTTTTTCGAGTCTTAAAAGCTCGGACAAAAACATCTCAATATCATCACGATTTACTGAAATAAGATCATATACTCCCGAGCCTCCGGAAATAAACTTCACACCGTAAGGTCCGTCTGTTATTACCTCTTCAATTCGTCTTTTGCCGTTTATAACCTGTGATAAATCATACCTTGGAGTAATTCCAAGAACTACATCAATGTTTGAAAGTCCGAAGTCTGCATCAATTATAAGAACCTTTTTTCCTCGTCTTGCAAGCTCAATTGCAAAATTTACAGTAAAATTAGTTTTACCTACTCCGCCTTTTCCGCTCGTTACCGAAATTATTCTCGCACGTTCCTTATTTTTATAAGTACTTCCCTCACCCTGTGACTTTCCGTTTATAAATTTTTTTAAAACCTCTTCCTGACTTAACATTTTACTGCTCACCTACTTCCGTTAGGCTGTTTATAATCTCATCCGGACTGAAGGCTTTGATATTTTCAGTCAGCACCTGTCCGTCAGTTATATAAGAAATCGAATGATCCGCAAGAGCTCTTATATTAAATATCGCTCCGCATGACATTGCCTCGTCCATCTTTGTAATTATAAATTTATAGTCCTTAATATAATCATACTGCTCTAAAACCTTTCGGCAGCTGTTGTAATTAGCACCTGCACTAAGTACAATATATATTTCATCCGGATTTGATATTTCAACTATTTCGGTTATAGTATTTTTATACTCAAGCATATCCGGACTCTTGCCCGTATCAATGAAAATGATATCCTTCTCGGTATACTTCTCCATCTCTGTCTTAAGTTCATCTCCGCTGTAAATTATACTGAGCGGAACTCCAAGTATCTCGGAATATGTTTTAACCTGCTCAGCTGATGCAATCTTATATGTATCCGCTGTAATAATCGCAACATCTTTCTTTTCGGTAACTGCGTATTTAGTAGCAAGCTTAAGTAAGGTTGTGGTTTTTCCGACTCCGGTATTTCCTATGAACATAATAACAGTCGGTCTGCCCCGCTTAAGATTTAATCTGACTTCACTGCCCAAAAACAGCTTAAGAACCTTTTTACATGCTTCTGTTTCATCCAAATTATTCTTTCGTATTTCTTCGGTAATATCATCTGCAATTTTATATACTATATCTTCACGTATCTCATTTTCAAGCATATTATTGCATAACTTTCTCACAAGCTTTGAATAATTGGCAAATCTGTCACTGTAATTATTATCAAAGCGTTTCATAAAGGTATTAAGCGTATTGTCAATTCCGGCAAGTCTTTTTTCAAGCTCACCCATATCATAAGTACTTCTGTGATTACCCGGTATAATATCATCTTCACGTTTTACAGTCTTTTTTAAATCCTTTCGGATTTTAGTACTTTCCTCACCATGAATTGATATCTCGTCCTTGTCATCATACGCCGCAACAATTTCGATTTTAGGCTTTGTAAAAAATCTTTTAAATCCCTTTTTCTTTAATTCTTTCGTACTTAAAATAACAGCCTCGCTGCCAAGCTCACGCTTTATCCTTTCTATTCCGTCCTGCATATTATCTACTATATATCGTTTAAGTACCATTATTATCGCACCTTTCATTAAAGCCGGTTAAACCTTAGCTATAATTTTTTCGATTAAATTGTAACAACACCGCTTGTTTCAAGCTCAACGCCTCTGTCAATCTCATTATATGAAAGTACAATAAGGTCAGATGAAACCTGCTCTGTAAGCCGTTTAAAATGCGGTCGTATCTGTGCCGATGTAAGTATTATAGGCTGAATACCAAACGCTGTAACCTTCTCAATACACTTCTTAAGACTGATAAATATACGTTTGCTTGTAGACGGGTCAATTGCAAGGTATGTACCTTGACTCGACTGCTGTATACTCTCCGCTATAAGCTGTTCAACGCTTGGATCAAGAGTTATAACCTGAGCCTTTTTATTTGGAATAAACCTCTCGGTAATCGCTCTCTTAAGTCCCTGTCTTACATACTCCGTAAGAAGAACAATGTCGTGTGTCATAGTTCCGTAATCGCCGAGAGTTTCAAGTATAGTAACCATATCTCTTACCGATACGCCCTCCTTAAGAAGATTTCCGACAACCTTCTGTACCTCACCAAGACTAACTATATTTGGAACAACATCGCTTACAAGCGACGGATAATCTTCTTTCAAGCTGTCAATAATCGTCTGAATCTGCTGTCTGCCCATAAGCTCATAACTGTATCGCTTAATAATTTCCATAAGATGTGTAGCAATAACCGACGGCGGATCTACTATAGTATAACCGTACATCTCAGCCTTATCCTTTTCGGACTCACTAATCCATGTGGCCGGAAGTCCGAATGCCGGGTCTTTGGTCGGAATACCTTTAACCTTTTCTTCGGAATTAGAGGAATTCATCGCAAGATAATGCTCAACCATTACACTTCCTCTTGCAACCTCTACGCCCTTAATTTTAACAACATATTCACCCGCATCAAGCTGAATGTTATCTCTAAGTCTTATACTCGGAACAATAACACCGAGTTCTGACGCACACTGACGCCTTATCATAACAACTCGGTCAAGCAAATCTCCGCCTCGTTTTGCATCAACAAGCGGAATAATACTGTAACCAAATTCCATCTCAATAAGGTCCATATGAAGCATAGAAACAACCGATTCCGGTTTTCTCACCTCTTGAGCCGCACTTTCCAGTCGTTCCTCCTGCATAACAAATGCCGGCTTCTCTTTTGTGGAGCGTAAAAATACTATTCCGATAATTACAAGTCCCGCTCCGAGTACAAACATCGGAAGCTTTGGAAGACCCGGAATTAATGACAATACAAGAATCGAGCCGCCTGTTATAAGAAGTACCAACGGCTGATTTAAAAGCTGACCCTTAAGGTCTTTGCCAAGATTGTTATCGGATGCCGCACGTGTTACTATAATACCTGTCGCTGTAGAAATAAGCAGTGCCGGCATCTGGCT
>CAMCUJ010000024.1 GCA_945878965.1 uncultured Clostridia bacterium | reverse complement strand
CAAGCTGTGGATATGGCAACAAAGGTTATGCTTGCAAGAGGTCTTTCGTGTGTTCAGTATAGGAACGGACGAATGGTCGGAGCGGCTGAGTATGCGGAAATGGCACTCAGAACAGCTATAACAAGAGCCTATTTAAAAGGTCAGGCAGCTATGCGTGATGAGTGGGGAATTAATACAGTGCTTGTAAACAAGAGAAGCAGAGCTTGTCCTAAGTGTATTAAGTGGGTAAACAAGGTGTATTATGACGATGTGTGGGGAAATTCAAAAATTCCCGATGATAAATATCCACGACTTTCGGAAGCTATTGCCGGAGGTTTATATCACCCGAACTGCAAGGATATACATACAACTTATTTTGAGGGTATAACAAATGTTCCGCCGCCACTTACAGAGGAGGAAATTAGGGAAAGCGAGGCAGAATATAACTAAATCAAGATGTCCCCCGCCTCTATAGGCGGCGGATGACATTTAATTTTTTCGGTGGGAGTACCTTTTTCCTACTGAAAACGTTGAATAACGGCGCTCTGTGCCTTATTGAACACTATAACAAGATATATATAAACCCCGCATGGAAAAACGCTCACAGCCGAGATGGAGGTGAGCGTCAGTTATTTGCAATAATCAGACAGTGTTTCCGATTAGTTATGTTAAATCACAGTATATATCTACATCATTTTAGTCTTTTTAAGGAAGAAGAATGTCACTAAAACACAGATTATCGACAGCACAAGCGGAAACCAGAAGCTGCCTCCAAACACTAACGGAAGGTCAACATTCATTCCGTAAAAGCTTGTGATTATATTAGGAATTGCCATAAGTATGGTAAGCGAAGTCAATACCTTCATTACAATATTAAGATTATTGGAAATGATTGAAGCAAACGCATCCATAGTTCCGCTTAAAATATCTCTGTAAATATTACACATTTCTATTGCCTGCTTAATCTCAATAAGAACATCCTCTAAAAGCTCTTTGTCATCTTCATAAAGCTTAACTATTCTGCCTCTGAATATTTTTTGAAGAGTAACCTCGTTTGCCTTAAGGGAAGTTGAAAAATACACAAGACTCTTTTCAATCTCCATAAGCTGAAGAAGCTCCTTATTTCGCATAGATTTATGAAGCTGAGTTTCAACATAACTGCTTATCTTATCAATTTGTTTAAGATATTTTAAAAACAATTGAGCAACTCTGTAAAGTATCTGCAAAAGGAATCTGGTTTTGAGTGCTATATTAATATTTTTATATCTGTTTTCAATAATGTCATTAATAATGAAATTTTCCTTTGTAGAAATAGTTATAATGTTATTATTGGTAATAATAATTGCTAAAGGAATTGTACTGTAAAGAATATAATCGCTATGTTCCTTTGAAATAATAGGAACATCGACAATTATAAGCTTCTGTTCCGATTCATCATCAATGTCAATATGTGATGCCTCCTCTTCATCAAGAGCCGCCATAATAAAGCTCTGCTCAATATCAAGCGTTTCCGTAATGTACTGCTGTTCATTCTTATCAGGATTAACCATATTAATCCATACACCGTTTTCGAGTACATTCGCCTGTTTTATCATTCCATCTTCGCTTTTGTAAAAATTCATCATTTCAGCTCACCGTCCATCTATACGGCAGTAATACATAATAATATACGGCTGCCGTATTTGTAATTTTTTAAAGAATTTGAAATAAACCTATCGTGCCCGACTCCGTCAGCCATATATCTCACCTCTCAAATAATAAAAATTTTATGTTCTCATTACATAGACTTTACAAAAATTAAAAACCGTATTCTCAACGAATACGGTATAAGTCCAAAAAAATATCAAAAAGCGGCTACGGCGGAAAAATGAACGTCTGAAATTAAAATATTATCAGCATCTGTGAGTTTATAATTGGATTTTTGTATTCTGTTATGCCGGTACAGCCGAACAAAAATACATCCGTTTAGCAGCAATACTGCCGTTTAAAAGCGACCGCCGTCGCAAACAAAAGGGCTTTACTGATTCGTTGAGCTTTGGCTCTATGCAGCATAGATACAAATACGTTTGTATCAGCTATATTAGGCAATGCCTTAATCCGACAAAGCCTGCTGACCCGTTGGCGTCTTTCGACATTTCCGGGCAATAGCATTATCTGCAAAGTAACCTCACCTAACAAGTCTATGTTACTTTCTTAATTCATTATAAAATATTCTAATATGTTTGTCAATGTTTTTTTATTCATTAATCACGGTTTTTAATCCGAGTTTATATATTATACTATTACCGATAACCTTATTATCCGTATTTTTCAGTACCGCATAGCTATGGGCAATAAAATTTGTTGTTATATTGAATTTTTGTGCATAGAAGATTAAAAGATGCATTTTTATTTAGTAAACCTATCTACAATATAATCATTTGCCGTATTTTCAAGCTCGTCATCAAGCGTAGTTAAACCCTCAAAAGCCTTATACCGTCTTTTTAGTGCATTTGTAAGCACATAGTCGCAAAGCTGAGGATTTTTTGGAAATATAGGTCCGTGAAGATATGTTCCGATTACATTTTTATAAACAACGCCCTCATATCCGCTCTCTCCGTTATTACCTTTTCCGTATATAACCTTGCCGAGAGGCTTATGACTGCCTATAACCGTTCTTCCGCCGTGATTTTCAAACCCTACAATTTTTTGAGCCGTAATCTCACTTTCAAGAACTATATTTCCTATAAGTCTTGGAGCATTCGGGATTGAATCGGTATATATATCTAAAATTCCAAGTCCCTCAATCTCTGTTTTCTCTGTCTTATAATACTTTCCGAGAAGCTGATATCCGCCGCATACCGCAACAATAACTCCGTTATCCTCCGCATAAGCACAAAGCTCCGCCTTTTTTTTAAGGAGCTTGTTGCAGACGATTTCCTGTTCTCTGTCAGAACCTCCGCCGACAAATATTATATCTGCATTTTCAAAATCAATTTCCGGACTTTGGTTGGTGCATTCTATAACATTTACATCAATTCCACGCCATAAAAGACGTTTTCTCATACATTCTATATTTCCTTTGTCACCATAAAGATTAAGCAAATCAGGATATAAATGAACTATATTTAAAGAATATTTCTCAGACATTATTTGTTCTCCTCTTCGTTAATTTCTTTTTTTCTCTTTTCCGAAAGCTCAAGCATAATAGTCTGAGTTGAAAACAATGCAGTATAATTTACAAGAACATAACAAACCTCAGCATCTGTATTGAGCGTATTTAAAATTGCACTTCTCATATCGGGATTAATGCTGTCCACCTTTACATCAGAATACTTAAATCTCAGCGAAATATCATAAAGCCTTATTCCCGTTGTGGTAAGCGAGTTCATATTAGCATCCTTAAGCCTCTCAAAATCGACATCCCAAAGCCACGAAACATCATGACCGTCATTTGCCTTATCGTTAATTGCAACTATTATATCTTTCTTTCGCTCGTCCTGAAGAACCGTTTGTATAGCCTGATTAAAGCCTGCCGGATTTTTTGCAAGATTTAAAATTACAGGCTTTCCAAGGTCAAATTCCTCCATTCGCCCAATCTGCGGCTTGTAATCATCAAGCATTTGACTAAATCCGCTCTTTTTGATTCCCATCATATCAAGAGCCGAATAAACGGCTAAGATATTATATATATTATAAAAACCCCTGTAGTTTACATCAATCAAATCCGTATTATTTATAGAAAACTTAAGTGAATTTTTAAGGTCAACATCCTTTGCAAAATAATCAAGCTCAGGACGTTTATTTCCGCAATTAGTACAATAATAATCTCCAAGCTGACTGTAGTGAAAATAATTATAGCTCATCTCATGACCGCACATAGTGCAGTATCTGCCTTCCTTTGTTTCGTCAATCTGAGGAAGTACCTTTTCATCAATTCCGAAATACTTCGCATAATATGTATTTCCGAACTGACTTGTAAGTGGGTCGTCACCGTTTAGTATAAGCTTTACATTTGGAGCTTTTTTAATTGCCTTATTCAAAAGATTAACCGTTATATCAATTTCACCATATCTGTCAAGCTGGTCACGGAAAAGATTTGTTATAATCATATAATCCGGTGTTAAATGTTCAAATACCTTTACAGTTGATGCCTCATCAACCTCAAGACATGCATAGTCAGCTTTGAATTTTCCGAATATATTACAGCTTTGTGCAAGTGTTGTGGCAATTCCGCCAAGCATATTTGCACCTAAATTATTGCATACAACCTTATATCCGCTCTTTGTAAGTGCAGTATAAAGTAAATTGTTGGTTGTAGTTTTTCCGTTGGTTCCGCAAGTTACTATTATTCCCTTTTCTATATTTCCTGCAAGCTGCTTTATAAGGCTCGGACAAATTTTAAGTGCTATAACTCCGGGGCTTGATGATGATTTCTTACCTATAAGTCTGCCTGCAAGTGTTGCAAGCTTTGCCGCCCACACCGCTAAAATTCTTCTCATTGGTTTATATCTTCCTCTCTTAATTTTCTTTAAAATTCACATATTTTATTATACATATTTATTTAAATAATTACAATAGAATTTTAATAAATTTTTCAGCAAATTTCATACTTTTGACTTAATGTGTAAACAGAGATTAAATACTGAATTTCTGAGCAGTTTTCAAACTGTTAATTATCACCGAATTTTGGATTTAAAAATGACTTAAAACTAAAATAATGATAATCAAATTGTATTAAATCTATCGAAGTATAGTATTTTTTCAACGCAAAAGAACGTAAACCTATTGACAAAGACGTAAATATGTGTAATAATATGATTGGGGGTGGTGTGATATGTTTAAGGTAAATCCATATAGACCCGGAGCAGGACTAATGCCAACTTACTTAGCCGGACGTGATGAGGATATAAATAATATTGAACAAATGTTCATTGCATTAACAATGAATATTCCAACACAATCTGTTATTTTCAGCGGATTAAGAGGTGTTGGAA
This sequence comes from uncultured Clostridia bacterium, assembly GCA_945878965.1. GTDB lineage: Bacteria > Bacillota > Clostridia > Monoglobales > Monoglobaceae > CAMCUJ01. Next base: position 6,121 of record CAMCUJ010000024.1, on the reverse strand, counting down.
AAACGGTTCTTATTAACAAGCTGCAAAAGATAGCAGAGGATAAAGATATATTTTGCAAATACATTGAAGTGGAAGAACGAAATGACTTTATTTCTCAGATTGCTACTTGTTCACAAGCTTTTTTAAGAAAGGTGAGTACTAAAGAGAGGTTTAAGGATTTAATAAAAAAGCCATTGGATGCTATAAAATCATTAGTTGTTTCATTTGATCCAAATGATTATACATTTTCTTTATAAATGGAAGAAATATAATTTTATAAATCTAATAATCTGACACAAAGATTAAGAGAATTATTTACAACTATTGGAGAAAATGAGTATAAAACAGAAACTCCAATATGTTTTTTTATCGATGAGATTCAATATATGAAACAATCAGAATTAGGCTCTTTAATTGCTGCATTGCATCGTACTAATCAATTGGGATATCCGGTAATGATTATAGGTGCCGGATTACCTAAAATATACAAAATGCTGTCTGATGAAAAATCATATTCGGAAAGATTATTTTTATATAAAGAAATCAGTTCATTAACAGAAGAACAATCTCGAAAAGCTATTGAAGAACCTGCAAAGAAATTTGGAATATCTTATACAGATAAAGCAATGAATGAAATAATAGATATTACAAAAGGTTATCCGTTTTTTATTCAGCAATTATGTCAAATTGTATATAAAGAAACAAATAAAAATATTATAGAAGTTGCCGATATAAATAATATTATTAAATTATTTTTTGATACTCTTGATACCGGCTTTTTCAAAGTTAGGTATGAAAGATGTTCAGATGGAGATAAAAAATTTATATTTGCAATGGTTAAATGTGACGAATTGCCATGTACAATTTCTAATATAGCAAAACAGTTAAAAAAGAAAGTAAAAACTATTTCACCAACCAGAGCACAATTGATAAATAAAGGTATTATATATCCTGTCAGATATTCTGAATTAGATTTTACAGTAACGAAGTTTAGTGGTTTTATACAAAGGTCTGATGAATATAAAGATTGGTGTGAAGAATTAAATAAACAATAAATACAAAGCATTTGGATAAATAATATCCGGATGCTTTGTAGAATTTTAATAAATTTATTAAAAATAAAATTCCGCCGAGGAATAAATATTTCCCCTGCGGAATTAAATGAATTAAGCTGTAATTTTTCTATATTCTCCTTTTTATTCATTATCTCCGTCATCATATACATATATAAGCTGAATACTCTTAAGGCTGCAAACCATATAATTTCCGCTTTCGGCGTCCTCAAGAACTATAAAATCATCGCCAATCTCACGTAAAACTCCAACCTTTGAGCTTCCGACTCCTCCGCAGCATAAATCAACCTTAATATATTCACCTATTCTGCCCATCATATATTCTGTCATCGTCATATCCTCCATATATGACGGACGTATTCTTACCATATCACTTACCTTATAGTTTGGCATATTTCTGTTCCTCACAGACGGCATCATATTCATAGTATTCATACTGTTTCCGTTGTTATTCACAGCATTTCTTCTCATACCGTCCATACCCATACTTACGTAATCGTTCATTGTGCTGTCTATAAGATTTTTGTTTCGTCGGTATTCTTTAAAGTCCATATTACTTGTGTCATTCATATTATTTAACATTCTGTTCATAGTGTTCATTTGATTTAACGAACTGTTATTATTTCCGGTGTCAACGCTTAAACGATTTCTGTAAATCGCAGCATCCGGAAGTCCAAGCGATGCAGTATTTGAACCGGGCGGCATTACGACCACAGGCTGCATTGACGGCCAAGCAGGATTAGGATAACTTCTTTTTCTGCTTTCTCTTTGCATTTCTGCATCGTTATCAGTATTATTCATATTTTTTTCCGATTCTTCAGCCCGTAAATTTTCAGCCGTCATATTCACAGCATTTGAATCTGAGGACATATCCTGTCTTTTTAAATGCTTATGAGGCATAAGTTCATTAATTTCATCATTTGAAGAATCAAGTGCTGCATTATCCTGAATTGATGATGAAACCGACGGATTCATATTTCGGTTATTGTTGTTTGACATATAAAACTTCAATTTTTACACCTCCAATTAAATCAGAGCGTTAAATTTACATATGTATATTAATTCAACGCAAACTGTCTTTCTTATAAAATATGCAATAAAAAATTTTTTGAAACTTATTTAAATAATTTTGAATAAAAATTTTATTTATGACAATAATATTATTGCAAAATAAATTTTAATTTTTTTTAGGAGTGTTTTTTTATGGCAAGAGAAAATCAGAACAACAATAATAACAATCAGAATCAAAACCAGAACCAGAACAAAAACAACAATAAAAACAATAATCAGAATAAAAAGGATAACAACAATCAGTAATCAAAGTTGCTTTTTATTTTACCCTGTCGACTTTTCGGCAGGGTTTTTATTTAAGCAACAGTTTAAAACACCATTATAAGAAATATCTTTGCAGAATTAATTTATTTGAGTCCGTGAATAATAAATCTGAAATTTTTAAAATTTCAAAAGGGAGTGAAAAAGTTGGGAAACAAAAAGCTCACCCTTTCTGTAATATTAATAACGGCATTCTGCGGAATTTTAAATCCGCTTATCGGAGTCGAAAGACAAACTCTGTCATATGAAACAGAAGAATTGCAGCCTGTATTTAACGATTCGGGAGAAAAACTCATACCGATCGGTAAAAGTATAGGAGTTACAATGAATATAGACGGAGTAATGGTAGTCGGAACCTGTGAAATTCTTGACGAAAACAATAATTATTCTTCGCCGTCACAAAATGCGGGAATTAAATGCGGAGATATAATAAAATCTCTTGACGGAAAAAAGACGGGCACAGTATCAGAAATGAATGAAATATTAAACCAAACCAAAAATCAGACAATAAGCTGCAGTATAGAGCGTGATAACACTGTTTTAACATCACAGATAACACCCGTAAAGGCACAGGGTGAGAGTGGATATAAAATAGGTGCATGGGTAAAGGATGCAGCATCCGGCATAGGAACAATAACCTATTATAATCCTGAAAATCAAAGCTTCGGAGCATTGGGACACGGAATAACCGATTCTTCAACAGGAGATATAATTGATGTTGAGAGCGGAAATATTCTTAAGGCTGAGATAGCGGGTATTAAAAGAGGAGAAAAAGGAGCTCCGGGAGAGCTTACCGGAATTTTTTCGGAAAATACCGGCACATACGGAGAAATATCTGAAAATAATCGCTTTGGACTTTTCGGAACTGTGACAAATAAAGAGGTGTTAAAGAAATGCGGTGAGGCAATACCTTTGCTTAATAAAACAGAGGTTAAAACCGGAAAAGCACAAATTCTCTGTAATGTAGAGGGCGAAAATGCCGAATTATTCGATATAGAAATTCAAAAGCTTTTCGCAAACAGTGAGGATAGCTCTAAGGGAATGATTATTAAAATCTGTGATGAACGTCTTATTCAGAAAACCGGCGGAATTGTTCAGGGAATGAGCGGAAGTCCGATTATTCAGAACAACTGTTTTGCAGGGGCAGTGACCCATGTATTTGTAAACGACCCAACCCGTGGTTACGGAATTTTTGCAGAAGTTATGCTTGACAATAATTCGTAATTTGCGTGACAGCGAGATTTGTAGGGGCGAACTTTGTTCGCCCGTGCAGATTTTTGCTGTTACGTTATTTTTATGTTTATAGATAATAATGATTATTGCTCATTTGATTGCAGATTCAATAAGGCATCATTTGAGGATGATAGCTCGGCAAGGAAAATCGGACGCTGCCGTACTTGACAGGACGTTAATAAAATGCTATTATATATCTTGTAATTTAATATTTAAGAATGACGGTGAGCGATTAAGGCTTTTTAAAAGTTTTAACCGCTGTAATAGGGAACTGAGTGAAAATCTCAGACAGTCCTGCTGCCGTGATGACTGAGGAAGCCTCATAATGTCACTGAAAAGTTTCGGGAAGGCGAGGCTTGCCGCTTTAAGTCTAAGTCGAAAGACCTGCCTCATTCTTTTGTACAAATACTTCACAGGGACTTGAAGTGTACATTCGTCAGGTTATTGGAATTTTCTTCACTATAGAAGTTTTTTCATACCCTTTTGTTTGTATGTTCATCTTTGTGAAAAGATGAATTTTTTATTTTAATAGGGGGGATATGCCGCTTAAATTTAATTAATCTTAAAATTCAATAACAAAAGAAAGGACAACAGACAAATGAAACAGAATTTTAAAAGAATATTCGGAATTTTATTAACCTTTACAATGCTTATGAGCATATCCGCTCCGTGCTTTGCGGCTGAAAATAGCACAGCAGGCTCCGGAATTAATGTAAGCATTACATTTTCCGACAACTCAGACGGAAGCATAATCTACTATAACGAAAATCTCAGCCTTGAAAGCGGAGTTTCAGGCGAGTACGGTTACACAGAAACCACAAGCGATGAAATAAGTGTATTTGACGCACTTATAGCAGTTCATAAGGCGGTACTCGGTGACGAATTTACTAAAGATACTGCGAAAAATTACCTTGATATATCGGGCGGCTGGATAAACAAAGTATTTGCGGACAGTTCGGCACCATTTGGCTTTATGGTAAATGACAGAACTCCAAATGACGGAGTTTATAATGAATCCTACGGTTCATATACTGCATATACGGCAGATCAGGCTTATTTATCCGACGGCGACAGAATTTCTTTCTTCTTCTACGGAGATAGAAGCTATTGGTCAGACCTTTATGCTATGCTTAACGAAGAAAGCAAAGACTGCGAGAGTGTTACTTTAAAGCTTAGCGGTTTTATGTCTTTCTTTGGAGCATATCCTGAGGAAAGTATAGTTAATGAGCCGATAGAGGGAATAGAGCTTACAATCAGCCGTGACGGCGTAAATTTTGAGGACAGCGGAATTAAAACCGATGAGAACGGAGCTGCAAAAGTTCCGCTTGCAGATTCCGATTATTACTATATATCCGCAAAAAGTGATACTGAAAACGGTGTGTTTATTTCATCACCTATAATTAAAGTGAAAAAAGCTTCGGATAATAATGCGTATACTTCTGAAACTAAAGATACACTTCTTAAAAATATTTCAGACAGCTATACAGATACAACAGATTTTTGGACAGCCTTAGATATGGCGGCATACGGTGACTCGGATAAGCTTACACAAAAGAGTGAAATTGAAAAGCTTATTAAGGAAACCGCTGAAAAAGAGGACGCTTCAATAAGCGAGCTTTCAAAAGCAGTTCTTGCGGCAAACTCCATAGGCTTAAACGCTGAAAAAATTCAGACAGACAGTAAAGGAACAGTAAATCTTGCAGACAGAATTTCACAGCTTGATGTAAATTCACTCGGATATGTAACAAATTCAATAGTTGCACTTTACGCTTATGATTCAAATAATTATAATGTGACAGGCTCACTTGACAGAGCGGCACTTCTTAAAAATATGCTTGACTCAAGAGCTGCAAACGGTCTTTACGGCTATTCATGGGGTGGTGTTGACTACAACGATATAGACTCATCAGCTATGGCTGTTAACGCATTTGCAAAATATTATCTTGCAGAAAGCGCTGCTGATGTCGGTATAGACGAAACACTTTATAATGATATAAAAAGCAGTGTTGATACAATAATTGACGGACTTTCAAATTTACAGGGTGAAAATGCTTCATACGGAAATGCAAACACAGATGCAATGGTTGTTATAGCACTTCATTCGCTTGGAATTGACCCGTTAAGCGATTCACGCTTTATAAAGGGTTCATCAAACCTTGAAAATGCACTTTTGAGTTATAGAACAGATGATTTAAGCGGTTTTAAATATCTTTCGACTGATGAATATTTAAATGCTATGGCAACAGAACAGGCATTCCGAGCCTTAGTTTCCGGCAAGAACTTTTCAGACGGCGGCAAAAAGCCATACAACATCTATTCAACCGTTGTCCAAAGCTCTTCGGGAAACAATAATCAGGGCAGCAGCTCGGGAAGCGGTTCAGGCGGAGGAGCAGGCAGCGGAGGAGGAAGTTCATCGTCTACACTTCTTGAAAATATTTCAGACAGCTCTTATACAGATACAACAGATTTTTGGACAGCCTTAGATATGGCGGCATACGGTGACT
>CAMCUJ010000023.1 GCA_945878965.1 uncultured Clostridia bacterium | reverse complement strand
AAAAAATCAAGTGGACCCGCCGCCTAAGATACGGGGGACATCTTGATTTAGTTATTTTAATTCAAAACTTTAACAGGACATACCTGCAAGGTAACCGGTTGAAAACGCAATCTGCAAATTAAATCCGCCGGTATATGCGTCAACATCAATAATTTCACCGGCAAAGTAAAGACCCTCAACTATCTTTGACTGCATAGTAGACGGGTCAATTTCTTTAACGCAGACTCCGCCCGAAGTAATTATAGCCTGTTCTATCGGACAAAAGTCCTTAACGGTAAGCTTTAAACCTTTAAGAAGTTTTACAAGCCTCATACGCTCATCACGGGTTATGGAATTCACCTTTTTCATCGGAGAAATTCCACTGAGCTTTACTATAACGTCAATTAATCTGCCCGGAAGTAAATCCTTAAGGCAGTTTCTGAAATTCTTATTTATATACTTCTGAAAATCCCTTTGAATTCTTTCATCAAGCTGTTTTTCATTAAGTGCCGGCTTCAAATCCACAACAATCGTATACTTTTCATTATCCATATTTCTTAAATGCGCGCTTGCACTTAAGATTACAGGTCCCGAAATTCCGAAATGTGCAAACATCATTTCACCAAAGTCGGTATAAATCTTTTTTCCTTTTGCGTTTAAAACATTAATTTCAATATTCTTAAGTGAAAGTCCCATAAGCTCACTTGTCCATTCCTCTTCAACAGTAAGCGGAACAAGAGAAGGCTTTGGTTCAATAATAGTATGACCCAAATCCTCAGCCCACCAATAACCGTCACCTGTTGAGCCTGTTCTCTGATATGAAAGTCCGCCGGTTGCCAAAATTACCGAATCACACGTCATAATTCCGCCTTTAAGAAGTCTTACTCCTTGAATTTTTCCGCCTCTTTCAATAATTTCTTCCGCACTGTCATTTACAATCTGAACCCCGCACTGTTTTATGTATCTTTCCATAGCGGATACAACGTCAATGCTTTTATCGGATACCGGAAATACTCTCTCTCCCCGTTCAACCTTGGTTTCAACTCCGAGTGAATTAAAAAGCTCTATAGTATCGTAATTTGTGAACGTATAAAATGCACTGTATAAAAATGATGAATTGGTAGGAACGTTAGCAATTAATGTTTCAACGTCCTCACAGGCAGAGGTAATATTACATCTGCCCTTTCCGGTAATCAGCATTTTTTTGCCCAGCATTTTATTTTTTTCAATAAGCAAAACCTTATTACCTCGTTTTGCGGCAGTTGCCGCCGCCATCATTCCGGCAGGTCCGCCGCCTATTACTATTATCTTTTTGTTTTCTGTAGAGATTTCTTCTGATTTCAATTTATATAACCTCAATTCAAGATGAATATTTTAGGGACACCGTCCTCTACAATCTTACATAAAATCGTTAGAGGCGGATTCCATATCCGCACGTACAACGGCAGTTTGCTGTCCTGCAGAAAATATTATTCCCGCTTTTATACAATTTTGGGCAGAATAATATTATTATTCTGCCCGAAAAATATTTTAATCTCAGCTTGCAAACTTATCGTTTTCAACCGAAGTTTCACACTCTGAACAACTCTTTTTAACAATAGGCTTTCTGTCGGGATTATAAACAATCTCAGGCTTTGCCTTATCCGTAACACATTCTTTGGTTATAGTAACCTTTTCAATAGTATTATCGGACGGAATTTCATACATTACATTAAGCATTATATCCTCGATAATTGTTCTTAATCCTCTTGCACCTGTATTTCTTTCAATTGCAGCCTTAGCTATTTCAGATACTGCCTCGTCAGTAAATTCAAGATGAACATTATCCATCTCAACAAGAGTCCGGTACTGCTTTATAAGTGCATTCTTAGGCTCAGTTAAAATTCGCTTCAAAGCCTCCTCGTTAAGTGAATCAAGCGTTGTAACTATCGGAACACGTCCTATAAACTCCGGAATAAGTCCAAACTTCAATAAATCGTCCGGAATAAGCTCACGAAGAAGCTCGCCTCTGTTTCTATCCTTTTTGCTTTCAACCTTAGCACCAAAACCCATAGTTTTGCTTGATACACGGCTTTCTATAATCTTGTCAATTCCCTCAAAAGCTCCGCCGCAGATAAAAAGAATATTAGTAGTGTCTATCTGCAAAAATTCCTGATGCGGATGCTTTCTTCCGCCTGTCGGAGGAACTGAAGCAACAGTTCCCTCAAGTATCTTAAGAAGCGTCTGCTGTACACCTTCACCGCTTACATCACGTGTAATAGAGGGGTTCTCGGATTTTCTTGAAATTTTATCAATCTCATCTATATATATAATTCCCTTTTCAGCAAGCTCGATATTATAATTAGCCGCCTGAATAAGCTTAAGAAGAATATTTTCAACATCTTCACCTACATAGCCTGCCTCAGTCAAAGAGGTAGCATCCGCAATTACAAACGGCACATTTAAAAGCTTAGCCAAAGTCTGTGCAAGAAAAGTCTTTCCCGAACCGGTCGGACCTATCATAAGTATGTTACTTTTCTGAAGCTCTATATCCTTATGATTTTCACCATGCTCTATTCTCTTATAATGATTATATATAGCTACAGACAACGCTTTTTTAGCGTCCTCCTGACCTACTATATACTCATCTAAAAATTCATGTATTTCCTTAGGTCTCGGAAGAGAACCGTCACGGCTTAAATCCTCAGCCGGCTCAAATCTCTCAACATCATCATAAATTATGTCATAGCAAAGCTCTATACATTCATCACAGATATATACGCCCGGTCCCTCCACAAGTCTTTTAACCTGTTCGCCGGATTTTCCGCAGAATGAACACTTAAACTGACGTCTGTCATCTTTTTTGTTATACATAAACAGCCTCCTAAATTATTAAGTATCCTTGTTTTGAGTTACATTAGCTGTTATCTTTTTGTTACTATCTTATCCACTAAACCGTATTTTAAAGCTTCTTCAGCCGAAAGGAAGTTGTCACGCTCAGTATCACGCTGAATTACCTCAAGAGGCTGTCCTGTGTTCTCACTAAGCATACGGTTAAGCTTATCCTTCATCTTTATAATTCTTTCCGCATGAATCTTTATATCGGTTGCCTGACCCTGAGCTCCGCCAAGAGGCTGGTGAATCATTATTTCACTGTTAGGAAGAGCATATCTCTTTCCTTTAGCTCCCGCCGATAAAAGGAATGCTCCCATAGATGCAGCCATTCCGACACATATAGTAGATACATCCGCCTTTGTGTACTGCATTGTATCATATATCGCCATTCCTGCAGTTATCGAACCGCCCGGACTGTTTATATAAAGATTTATATCCTTATCCGGATTTTCACTGTCTAAAAATAAAAGCTGTGCAACAACAAGACTCGCTGTAGCATCATTTACCTCATCCGATAAAAATATTATTCTGTCCTTAAGCAGTCTTGAGAAAATATCATATGAACGCTCTCCTCTGCTTGACTGCTCCACTACATAAGGAACTAAACTATTTCTGAATTCCATTATACAGCACCTCCGTATTTTAAACCCAAATATTTCTTAAATATATATATGATTATTACCATTTTTTATTCAGCACATACATTATCATCAAAATTAAGTGTAACCCGTCACTTAAAAAGGGACGGGTAACATCTTATTTTAGTTATGCTATATTATTATATTATTTAACGTTTGCGTTTGCAACCAAAAATTCAACTGTTTTTCTAATCTTTATTTCTTCTTTTACATCATCAAAAAGTCTGTAATTCTTAGCAGTTTCAATTCCAACACCGCCCTTTGAAGCAATGTTCTTATATTCTTCTTCAACTTCCTCATCTGTCGCATCAAAGCCTTCAGCTTCACATACCTTTTCAAGAACTAAAGAAGTCTTAACTCTGTTTGCTGCTTCATCCTTAAACTGTGCCTTCATATCGTCACGAGTTGTACCCGTATACTTTAGATAATTTTCAATATTAACACCCTGATACATCATCTGAAGTTCAAAATCCTTAACCATATCGTCAACTCTGGCATCTATCATCTCCTGAGGTATATCAATCTCAGTATTTGCAGCTACAGCGTCAACAACCTTTTCCTCAAGCTCTGACTTTTCTCTATCGGAATTTGCCTTCTCAAGCTTTTCCTTTATAGAATTTTTAAGCTCGTCAAGTGTATCAAATTCACTTACGTCCTTTGCAAATTCATCGTCAAGCTCCGGAAGCTCCAAAGCCTTAATTTCATTTATCTTAACCTTAAATACGGCAGGCTGACCCTTAAGTTCATTTACATGATACTCCTCAGGGAAAGTAACGTTTACTTCTGTTTCCTCACCTGTAGATTTTCCTACAAGCTGGTCCTCAAATCCCGGAATAAACTGACCCGAACCAAGCTTAAGATCATAATTTTCTCCCTTGCCGCCGTCAAACGGGACTCCATCCTTAAAGCCTTCAAAATCAATGTTTACTATATCATCAAGCTGTGCCGCTCTGTCATCTACAGTAAGTGATCTTGCGTTTCTTTCCTGCATTCTCTTAATCTCAGAGTTTATCGCCTCGTCATCTACAGGATATGAAACCTTTTCAACTTCAACACCCTTGTATGTACCAAGCTCAAACTCAGGCTTTACTACTACCTTTGCAGTAAATGTAACACCGTTTTCCGCTGATACTTCCTTTAAATCAAGCTCAGGCTGAGCTACCGGGAAAATGTTATTTTCCTTTATAGCCTTTTCATAAGCAGATGGAAGAATATCGTTTATAGCATCATCATAAAATACTTCTTTTCCGTACATCTTTTCTATCATCATACGAGGTGCCTTACCGCGTCTGAATCCCGGAATATTAATCTGCTTTCTTATCTTCTTATAAGCTCTTTCGATTGCATTTTCAAATTCCTCAGCTGATACTGAAAATTCAAATCCAACTGTATTTTTCTCCAATTTCTCTACTGTACTCATTTAAACTTTCCTCTCTGAATTATTTAACTTTATTTTTACCTTTTTAAGCGAAATATAAACTACTCCGCTGTTAAGTTTTCTTTAATCAGGAAAATCTCCCTTTAGTTTTATCAAACAAAGCTTAAAGCTTCATTTTTTATCATACTCATTTTATTATAACATAAATTCAGAAAATAACAATACTTATTTTTAAATTTATTCATTTTTTAATGTTTTTTTTAATATTTTTTTAGTAAAATTCCTTTTAAATTTTCCATTATACTTAGTAAATGTTAATTTCAGTCTGAACCAAAGTATAAACCTCAAAGAACTATTCATACAAAAGCACGGGACTGAATTTAAGATAATCGGCTGAAACAAGCTTAAGTTTTATTCCCGAAAAATCACCTATAATCGCTCTCTTATGCGATGCATCATGAAGGTGACCATAAATGCACGCTTCAACTTTGTATTCCTTCATTATATTTATAAAATCCCGATTTTCATTCCCCTGTTCAACCGGAGGATAGTGCATACATACTACAATTCTTTCACCGGATATTTTTTTTGCATTTTCAAGTGAGTTTATAAGTCTTATCTTTTCACGCTCAAAAATCTTTATATCCTCCTCAGCGGAATTTGGCTTTGGAATACTCCAACCACGGCTTCCGCAAACAACCGTATTTTCGGCAATTACTGCTGTGTTATGCAAAAACTCCATACTTTCAAAGCCCTGCTCATTCATATACTTTTTAATCTTGCTCATTGTGGACCACCAATAATCATGATTGCCCTTTAGAATTATCTTTTTACCGTTTAATGAATTTATAAACTCAAAATCATTATATGAATCTTCAAGATACGTTGCCCACGATATATCTCCGGGGATAAGAACCGTATCATTCTCCTTTATTAAGCTCTGCCAATTCTCTCTTAATCTTTCTATATAGTTTTCCCATTTGCTCCCGAATATGTCCATAGGTTTATCTATACTAAGTGATAAATGCAAATCGGAAATCGCATAAATAGACATTTGTATCAATCCTCAATATATTAATCAATTTAAAATTTTTTAAAATAAAATTTCAAATTGTTGTGTAATAATAAATTTCAAAATGGTCATACTAAATCTGTAATCGGAAATTCAAATTGAATTTAAACGATTAGTAAATATTGTTTGGTTCTTACCATTCATAGAATTTAACGCAAGATATTTAACTCTTAAATTGCAGAAAGGAGCAAAATAAAATGTTAGAAAATTCAACACTATCAGGCGTAAAATGTACAGTTCAGGAATGCCACTATCACTGCTGTGATGACAAATGCAGCGCAAAAACTATTCTTGTAAACGGCAGCAATCCTCATACTTCAGAACAGACTTGCTGCTCAACATTCAAGCCTGAATGCAAATAATAATCTGAAAGCTTTCTTTTAATTCGGGTTAAAACCCAAATCAAAGTCGGATTAATTCATAACCGATTATCGTTATGAATTAATTTCCGACTCTTTTTTATACTAATGTTTCTGATGTTTCTGATGTTTCTGTTATTTTCTTTTTGTGCTAAGGCGCAAAGAAAAGAACCAAAAGAAAAATTGTTACTTCGTAACAGGTCTGCTCCGCAGACAAAAACCTTGAGGCTCTGCCTCAAACTCCGCAAGGGACTCTGTCCCTTGACCCTACTCCGCTTCGCTCTCCTCTGCCGTTACGCCCGTCGGCGTCAGCCGACCGAGAATGCTTCTTTACGGCAACATCGTTGCCGTGCAACAGCGACCGCCGTCGCCGTTAGGCACCAAGGAAATTCTTAACCTCGTCAAGCATATTTTCCTTATCGCAAACAGTTGTAAATCTCTGCTCCTTGCCGTTTAGCTCACTAAGTGACTTCGGAATTTCCATATGTGCCTTAGCTGAAAGCATATTAAGCAATTCAAAATCATTCTTTCCGTCAACATTCTCACCAAGAGCGCTTAAAACGCTGTCATTGAACTTGAACGGACTTGCAGTTGACGCAATTATTGTCTTTGTTGTATCTTCTGTCGCAGTTTTGTACTGCTCGTATACATCTATAGCTACAGCTGTATGTGTGTCAGGTGTATAACCGCAATCTGTATTTGTCTTCCATATAGTTTTCTTTGTGAAATAATCATCACAGCAGCCTGCCCAGAATAATTCAGAAACCTTCTTCTTCATTGCAGCATCAAGAGTATACTTGCCCTTCTTTGAAAGGTCGTTCATAAGTCTTGCAATCTTCTTATCATCATTTCCGCTTAGGTCAAACAATAATCTCTCAAGATTGCTTGAAATAAGTATATCCATTGACGGAGAAATTGTTGTATGGAATTCTCTGTTTTTGTCATAAACACCTGTCTGTATGAACTCGGTAAGAACATTATTGCTGTTTGAGGCACAGATGAATTTCTTTATAGGAAGACCCATCTTCTTTGCATAGTAAGCTGCAAGAATATTACCAAAGTTTCCTGTAGGAACGCATACGTTAATTTCATCGCCCATCTTGATTTCGCCGTCTTTAACCAAATCAATATAAGCCGATACATAATAAACTATCTGAGGAACAAGTCTGCCCCAGTTAATTGAATTTGCAGATGAAAGTATAAAATTCTTTCCGGCAAGCTCTTTCTTTGCCTTATCATCTGTAAATATAGCCTTAACGCCTGTCTGTGCATCATCGAAGTTTCCGTTTATAGCAGAAACAAATACGTTCTTGCCCTCCTGAGTTATCATCTGAAGCTGCTGAATATCGCTTACTCCGTTGCTTGGGTAAAATACTATAATGTCAGTTCCGTCAACATCCTTAAATCCCTCAAGTGCCGCTTTTCCTGTATCTCCCGAAGTTGCAACCAATATAACTATTGTCTTTTTCTCGCCTGTCTTTTTTATAGCTGTTGTAAGGAAATGCGGAAGTATCTGAAGTGCCATATCCTTAAACGCACAAGTAGGTCCGTGCCAAAGCTCAAGTATGTATTCGCTGTCTTTAAGCTTTACAAGAGGAGCTACCTTTTCGCTGCTGAATTTTCCGTTACCGTACGCTGCCTTGCAGCATTTTGAAATTTCGTCCTTAGTAAAGTCTGTAAGAAATTTTCCAAGTACGTACTCTGCTCTTTCTATATATGAAGCGTTTGCAAGCTTCTTTAGTGTTGCAAGGCTAAGACTTGGTATGCTGCTTGGAACATATAAACCGCCCTCTGCAGATAAACCGTTCTTTATAGCCTCTGCTGACTTTAATTTTAAATTCTTATTTCTTGTACTTAAATAATACATAATTTCTTTCTTCCTTTCGTTTTTTAACCTGTTTTTTTCTCTCAGTCAGGTATATCTGAAAGCTTCGCTCACCCTCAAATATGTTAAGCTTTCAGATATACTTGCTTTCGTTGTCGCCGTTCCTTCCCTTGACCCCGCTTTGCTTCGCTTTCCTTAACCGTTACGCTCTGTCGGCACAGCCGACCGGGAATACTTCTTTACGGCAACATCGTTGCCGTGTAAACGTGACCGCCGTCACCGCTGTCGCTACCGTTATAAATTAATATACTATAGCATAAGCTTTTTGTCAATATTTTTAAGTTATTTTCTAAACTTTTCACAAATATAATCCTTTATTTTATGCCTGTTCAATGCAAAACATACATTAAAATTCAGAAACTTTTGTGTCCTATATCAAAATATTTGCGAAACTAAAATTTATTTTTAACTTTTTAACGTCATAAAGGGAGCTGTTAAAGCTCCCCTTTAAATTGACAAATAATAATACTATTCTATTATTTAAATTAGCCGATGTATTTCTTCATCTTCTCAGTTGCAGCACTCTCTTCAACACTTACCATCATCGTAATAGACACGCTGCAAGTTGTTTCAAGCTTCTCAACCTTTTCAAGGAATGCGTCCATATCCTCTATAGAAGCCTTAGGAACACTCTTGAATATGCTGTCTATGAATATATGAGTTACATCATAGTCCTGAGCCATTATTCCGCAAAGCATACCTGCGAACATATCAAGACTTTCAATTTCAAATGTCTCAGTATTTATCATTCTTGCCTTACGGTCGATATCGTGCATAAGACGGTTTCCCTCTGTAATGCAAACAACATTTCCTTTCTCGACATTAATAGCATCATTTACAGCATCTATAAGCTTCTTTGTTTTACCGCTGCCCTTAAGTCCAATATGAATTTTAATCATAATAATTTCCCATAGCCTTTCTCCCACAAAGAATTTTTAATCCCTACACCTTACTGTGGGCAATAAGGCGTTATATGGGACTTTTATCAACTGTTTTAAAGAATCCTAAGATCCTTAAACCTTGATATATTCGGCGATTTTTAAGCCGTTTTTGTCCCTGTCAGCTTACCGCTACATCTAAATAACTATGTAATCTGCGGAACTTAAATTTAATTATTTATATAATAACATAAAACTTTAATTTTCACAATAGTTTTTTTAAAAATTTATTTAAATCGTTTTTAACTGTTATATACAAAAATTTTAATTCCGTAAACTTTTCGTAAAGCGTGAATAAAATTCACGCCTACGAAAATCACAAAGTGAATTTAAAGAATTTATTTTAATCTCTTTTCAAGAGCTTCCTTTTCATTCTCATAACCCGGCTTTCCCAAAAGTGCGAACATATTCTTTTTATAGCTTTCAACACCCGGCTGATTGAAAGGATTAACTCCAAGCATATAACCGCTTATTCCGCAAGCCTTTTCAAAGAAGTATACAAGCTGACCGAATGTATATTCATCAAGAGCCTTAAGCTTTAGTATAAGATTAGGAACTCCGCCGTCAGTATGTGCAAGAAGTGTTCCCTCAAACGCTTTCTTGTTTACAAAATCCATAGTCTTTCCGCTTAAGAAATTAAGTCCGTCGATGTTCTGCGGATCCTCACCTATTGTAACATCAGTCTTTGAATTTTCAACATAAAGAACAGTTTCAAACAGATTTCTTAGTCCGTCCTGAATATACTGACCCATTGAATGAAGGTCGGTTGAAAAGCTTGCGCCTGCCGGGAATATACCCTTTTTATCTTTTCCTTCGCTCTCGCCGTAAAGCTGCTTCCACCACTCAATGAAATACTGAAGCTCCGGCTCATAGTTTACAAGCATCTCGATATTCTTGCCCTTTCTGTGAAGAATATTTCTTATTGCCGCATATTGATAGCACTCATTATTATCAAGATTTGCATCGCTGTAAAGTTCTCTTGCGTCCTTTGCACCCTCCATCATTTTGTCAATATCCGCTCCGCATACCGCAATCGGCAGCAGACCAACAGCCGTAAGAACCGAATATCTTCCGCCTACATCATCAGGCACAACAAAGGTTTCATAGCCCTCACTGTCAGAAAGATTTTTAAGCGCACCCTTTGCTTTATCGGTTGTTGCAAAAATTCTTGATTTTGCTCCGTCTTTTCCGTATTTATCCTCAAGATATTTTTTGAAAATTCTGAATGCTATAGCCGGCTCAGTCGTAGTTCCCGACTTTGAAATTACATTAACCGATACTTCCTTACCCTCAATAGCCTCAAGAATAGCATTTAAATAATTAGGGCTGATATTGTTTCCGGCAAATATAATCTGAGTCTTTGCTGTATAATTATAAAACGGCCCTGTAAGAAAATCTATTGCCGCCTTTGCTCCAAGATATGAACCTCCTATTCCTATTACTATAAGAACATCGGAATCATTTCTGATTTTTTCAGCCGCTTTTTTAATTCTTGCGAATTCTTCCTTATCATAATCTTCAGGCAGGTCAACCCATCCTAAAAAATCGTTTCCCGCTCCGTTTTTTTCGTGCAGGGCGGTATGTGCTGCCTTAACCTGTGCTTTCACATTTTCAAGTTCTTCTTTGCTGAAAAATGAAAGAGCCTTCTGATAATCAAATGTTAAGTTCTTAGCCATTTCAAACATCCCCTTATTTATAACTTTAAAATCACTGATTTAACAGTAACTTTTAACCAATCAATTATACTGTATATTTTAAATTGATTTTTCATATGTCTATTTTACCATATTTCATATCTTAAATCAATAACTTTTTCGTAATTTTTCATAAAAAAATTTATTTAGAGTGCTATGCAGTCCCTATTACCTTGCAGAATTTAAAGCTTTACGCAAATTAGCCACTTTCCTTTCTCGTTGTGTCTTGTCGGCAAAGCCGACCAACACTGCTTCATTTGCCGCCGATAGGCAGGCAAGATTAAAAAATGAATAACTTTCCTTGCATACAATTTTT